>DAIPML010000124.1:0-9491 GCA_036768735.1 Clostridiales bacterium
AGAGAGAGAGATTCGAACTCTCGGAGGGGTATAAGCCCTCACACGATTTCCAGTCTTGGATTTTGAAAAAATATGTTTTATATCTTTTTATAAGTTTGCTTTAAATCTCTTGCAAATAAAGGGTTCCAAGGAAATTTGTCATTATCGTCGTACAGGGTTTTATATTGTGTTATAACACCCCGGGTAACAAAAGGGTAACATATATAAAATTGATTTAATTCATTCTCGAATCCCAATCATCATGACTTATTTACTCAATTATATCCAATATCTCCAGGTTTGATGGATAGTTTGGTAATCTCGAATTATATATTCATCAACACAGGGGATTTGCTGGATTTCACCGTCCAACAAATTTTTAGCCTCTTCAAAACCTAGGGCAAACTGTTCTTGCTTTTGTTTGTCTTCTTTATCAAGTACATATGATGCTTTTATAATTATCTCCATCCTTTGTTAAAAAAGCATCACCAGGAATATAGGTAAGTTTTTTATTCTTGACTCATAAGTATCTTCTAAACCAGTTAACTGCTTCGTCTATCATGTTTTGCACAACCTCATGCCCGGTTTCCGGGTATTTGATTAGACGGTATCTTTCAGGAATATCCTTATATAAACCCTTCAATTTCTCATCCAAACACCTTGCCCCTGTTATCGGGACTGTATCGTCTTTGACCCCATTCTGTACAAGTAGGGCAGCAGGATAAAAGTTCTCATAGTGCGTCAACGGGTCAAACTGCATTATGTAATCTAAAAACTCACCATCCGGTCTGGTCAAATTGGGATGGAAATCAAATAATCCTGTCCAGTCAGGTGTGCCGATTATGGGTGCCACAGCTTTGATTCTTTTATCGTATGCTGCGGCCATGAATGCCGTATGTCCTCCCATGGATATGCCGGTTATGCCTACCCTGCCGATATCTGCTTCTTTTATGTCTTTGAGGTAATCAATAATTCTGGTAACATCTTCTGCCGTTTCCTTCACAACATTGAAAAAGTTTCTGAAGAAGTTAGTATTGTCAAACTTCTCTGGAAAATCAGATATGCCCCTTTCACCATGCATCCTGGCATCGGGCAGCACAGCAAAAAAACCTTCCTCTGCAAGCTTGGCGCCAATATTTTCATTCTCATACTTTGAGCAAGAATACCCATGCATGCAGAAGACAACAGGTACATTTTCAACACCCTCTGGGTAATAGAACAGCACCGGAATATTCTCTCCAGTAATGATATGATGTTCTGCAATCATAAAGTCCTCCTTTTATTTAGTCAGCCCTTCATGAGCTGGCACTTGTATAATGATAATTGAAAATTTCCGGAATGATGTACTTCCTGCATATCAAATAAGTCTTTTAAAATATCATAGTAAATATTCTAAAAAGAATTCTACTTCTTTTAAGCAATTCTGTATCCACGAGCTGTTTGTGTCAAAATTCGGCTCCTCATATATTCCTGCCCATGCGCAAAGCCTGTGCATTATGCAATAAAGGCTGATGCATTTTTTGTTGACATCTTTCTTATAGCCATTAAGAAATGCTCTGTGCAGGTCAGCGTCTATTGTAAAAAAGGTGGGTACAAAACATGTGCTGCCGTAACATCAGCATCCCACCAGATAACATCTCCAAGAGCGGTTATTTTACTGACCTGATAACTGCACTCGGTTTCAGAAATGTATATTGTCCAGGGGAAAGGGCTGTAATGGATTAAACAGACAGGTTTTTCTTTCAGTATAGAAATGTTATCTTGCCAGACGGTCTTTATCTGTTCATATTGTTCAGGTGTGATTACCCCTGCCGAAAATGCCTTATATCCGCTTCCCTGTTCTATCTCCAGTTGATACATGGCTTCTGCCGGATGCAATGGGTACTTTTTCTTATCAGGAACTACATCCCACACTCCTGCCCAATCATTGGTGATATCCGCAAATTTACTATAATATTCACCAACGGCACGGTATATATGCTTTAACTGACTGGTATCATTTTTTACAAGATAATAACTGAGCGGCTTTCCTGTTCCTGCATCCTGAATGATAAACGGGTAGGGCAGGAGCGAACAGCTTGTATCAACTTGAATGACGCCAGGCTGATGTATTCCATTTTTATGGAGTAAATCAATGGCATTTGACTCCATCAGTATATCGGAAAAATCACGAACAGCCAATTTGACATAGACAGACGTATTGTCATCAAATGTTATTTTAAATATATGTTTTATCCAAACACCTTTATCTTCAACAGTTTTGATGATTTTTCCTGGAAATTGCGATTGGACAACCTGCATTATCCCTTTTTTAAGGTCTTCTTTGTTCATATAAGAAATCTACCTCCGTCACAGAATCATATTCAATCTATTGGAAAATCCAATTGGCATAGTGGAATATCAACATACAGACCATATTCAACAGCAGGTTTCCATGATGATTTATCATCATAATCAAATTCAAACCTCTCACCTCTAAAGATGACGATTACCTTTCTGTTACGCCAAAAGTGCATATACCATGAATGTTTAATATTAATTGAAAGACTTTCTATCTCTTCTTTATTTACCATGACCGTGTATAAGTGCCATCTTTCTGAAGGGTTTTCCTGGCCAGTTATATGTATTCCGACTACTTCAAGCCCATTAATGGCTCTATTATCATCAAGACTTTCTTCAATAATGATTCCTTTATATTTACTCATATGATCCCTCTAGTTTCTTCAATACATTTTCAACTAATGGAGCTATTTCAGTTTTAATACGATTCCAGTCATAAGTTTGTATAGGGAATATACTGTTTTCGTCTTTAGTGTATTTGTCCATCATAAATATAACCCCATTTGAAAAGGTATCCCCGTTACCGACAACATCAAGCATAGAGGTTTGGAGAGCATCGGCAATATTGTCGAGTACTACTCTTTTATAAGCACTCAAAGCGCTTCTGTCATCGCTGCCGCCATGTCCAATGATACCTACAGGCTTATTATATAATGCAGCTTTAAAGGAGTTATCATGAAACCAGTGTAAATAAGCCATCTCTTCAATTTTCTCCAAAATCATGGACAGCTTCACCGGGATTGGAGCATAATGTGGCGAAACGATAAACAAGCAATCGCTGTCCTGTATTTTTTGATAGATTGTATTAAAAGCTTCATCATGGGTGCATTTATTGGCTTTATAGCAGTCCCCGCATCCAATGCATGGATTTGGCTCATATTCAG
Organism: Clostridiales bacterium; assembly: GCA_036768735.1. GTDB lineage: Bacteria > Bacillota > Clostridia > DSM-8532 > DSM-8532 > JAAYGP01. The sequence continues at coordinate 3,204 of DAIPML010000124.1, forward strand.
TCAGTGGCAATACTTCTAAGATTGCTGAATTGCCGGTGTAATTCAAAACTATTTCTTCTATAAGCCGGCAGGCATGGATTGATGTGCTGTCATGCTTTTTATGCTTGATATTTGAAGCCGATATACATGTTACTTTCATATGTAACCTCCCAAAATATATGTTGAATCCAGTTTATTGCATCAATGTTGACAATAGTATGTCAATATTGAATAATGAGATTATTAAAGTTATTGGGGGATATTTATGAAACTGAATAGATTGATAGCCATTTTATTGCTGATGGAATCACGGGGGAATATAAACGCCAATGAACTTGCCCGAGCCCTGGAGGTTTCCAAGAGGACAGTCCACAGGGATATTGAGGAATTATGCCAGGCAGGGGTACCTATTGCTTCAAGTGCAGGGCAGTCCGGCGGCTATTATCTGATGAACGGATATACGAGCAGCTTGAAAAGCCTATGTACCGATGAGGTTATAACTTTATATTTGTGCGGAATAGGAATACACCCGCAAAAGCATACCGAAAGCGGCATCAGCCTCCGCAATGCACTTTTGAAGCTCGAAAAAATGCTAAGCCCATCATATTCGAAGGATATTAAAAATGTCAGGCAGCGTTTTTTATTTGATCCGGAGATGTGGTGGAACCATAAGGATGTATCATGCCTTGAAACTATAAGAAAATCAGTATTGCAGTCAAGAAAGCTTAAACTGGCATATGTTACATCCAGTCTTGGGAGAAATGACCTGAATGAAAGAATCGTTAATCCTTACGGCCTGGTTGTAAAACACAGCGAATGGTATCTGGTCGGCTTCTGCGAGAGCAGAAATTCCATAAGGACTTTCAAATGCGACAGGATCACAAGTGCAGATATTCTACCTGATACTTTTAGCATACCTGAATACTTTTCACTCACTGATTACTGGCATGAAAGTGTTGAAAAGTTCAAAGATAAAGTTTCTTCAAAACCAGTATACCCTGTAACATTAAAAATATTAAACAGCGATTTCAAACTGCCTGAAAATTTTGAAATAGTGGAAAATAGCGGTTCATATGTTACAGCAAACTTATACTCATTTGAAAACGCCGCAAATGCAGTCTGGGAGCTTAAGAACAACGCAACAATAATTGAACCTCACGATTTAAAAGAGTATTTACTGAGCATGGCAGAGCAGTTTTTGAAGAACTGCATATAAAAAAATTAACCTGTTCTTTTCTATTTCTTTGTAGCCTTTATGATTGAAGCAATCATCTGCCCATATTCCGGCTGCTTCTTCCCATCTGGCAAAACAAAAGTATTAATTAAATCTATCGGCTCATTAACATTGCAACTCAGCTTCTCTAAAAGCTCTATATAGAATTCAGGTCCTTCAGGAAACAATTTTACCTTTCTGCCATAATCAAGCCATTTCGATTGCCTGCTTATTGAAAGAACTACATCACCACCCGGTTTTAGCGAATATACAATGTTGTATAGCGCTTTCTCCTTATCTTCTATATGCATAAACGTCAATACGCTATATACAAGGTCAAAATGATTCGCCATCCTGTAATTGCTAATATCTTGTAATAACAATTCAACGTTGCCATACCTGCCAAGTAGGTTTTCTTTTGCTCTTGCAATTGTTTTTGGAGAAATATCAATTCCCGTTAAGTGATTACAACCAATATCCAATACATTTTGAGCAACTCTTCCGGTTCCTATACCAACTTCCAGAACAACCTTCTCACTAGACAAGTCCAAGCTTCTACCGATTGAATACTCTCGTCGTCAAAAGCTTCAGATAATAATGGGTGTCCTGAGTTGACGCCTGTATCGAGAACGCAAACCGAGGAATCTGTAAAATTGAACTCTATTCTTGAAAGTAAATTATCCACCCATTCTTTTTGATCTTGGGCTGGCAATTCATCAAAAAAACTTGTCACTTCTGCCGCACGACGGATTTCTGCCACATACTCATAACGCTTTATCAATTCCCCGAGTTGAGCCGCATTTGCCTGGATAAGCTTTACCATCCGCTCTGGGAACCGAATTGCTTTATCATTACATGGAATTTCCAGACCTGTACATAGTTTACGGAACGAAGCTTCAATATTATCATATTGATTATCATCGATCCTCAACCATATTTCGCACCATACAGGAGTTTCACTTGGAATGTCATCTCTATTACCAACCCAAAAGGAATCAAGAAATGCTAATTTTACGTTTTCAATACTATTGATGAGGTCTTTATGTTTCGGTTTTTCGCCATCAATAGCAGTAGATAAATATTGTTCAAAACGGTTTATAAAATATGTTTCTTTTCCTTCCGGAACATAAACAGTTGCTTTGATTGTATTATCTTCGGTATCTGTTCGAACATTAAGCAGTCGAATTCCAGCCCGGATATTTTCAAGGCTTTTTACGATCAAATCATAATTTTGCTGACCTGAAAACTCCAGATAGACGCCTTCCTTATATCGGATGGCAGCCACTTGCTGGGGTGCTAGACCATTATTCTGTGCGTAGGCTTCTTCAAATTTATGTTTCAAATAATTTATATGTTGTGCTGGGTCTCTAGAAGGAATTAATGGCTTTGAACCAGGACTGCTTTGAGATGTATAGGGGAGAGGGTCAACTGTTCCGGAAAAAAATATGTTTTTCTTTTCAACAGGCATTAACGCACCTCCTTGGAATATACGGCAAGCCTTTCGTCCACCAGCTTAACCAGGTCCTCTTGTGTAATATCAGTATCATTTAATATCGCCTGCTTGATGGCGTCATCACATATACGGGATATTTCTGCATGACTCAATGAAACAGATTTTTCAATCAGCTTATTTGAAGGAACAAATTGAGGAGAAAAAACACTCAATTTGTTCATAATCAATCTATATATATCCTTTTCAGATGGGAGCGAATAGTGGAGAACATCGTCAAATCTACGAAACAACGCCTTATCAAGCATACGCTGATTATTTGTAGCTGCAATAATAATACTATCTGATGAATCCTGTTCTATAAATTGCAAAAAAGAGTTAAGAACCCGACGCATTTCACCCACTTCGTTGTCAATACCACGATCAGCACCGATAGCGTCAAACTCATCAAACAAATAAACACCCGTGACACTCTCAATGGAATCGAATATTTGCCTCAATTTGACACTGGTTTCACCCATAAATTTGGTTACCAGTTTATCCATCTGTACGATAAAAAGCGGCAGGCTCAGTTCAGATGCAATAATTGATGCGGTTAATGTTTTACCGGTGCCGGGATTACCTTCCAATAGTATATTTCGCCGGTTTGCCAAGCCGAATTTCCCCAACTTCTTTCGATTGGTAAATTCATTGAGAATACGCTTGATTCGATCATACACCTCGTCAGACACAACCAAATCCTTCAGTTTATTATCAGGAGTGGACATCAGAAGCATCTGATTTTGATTATTAAACTGAACAATTTTCGTTTTTGTTGTATTCGCTTTTTCCAGGAGCGTCTTAATATCGCAAGCCAATGATGTGTGGCCAAGTTTTGCTTCATATGCTGCGATCTGCAAGACTGTAGTTCTAAATTTTTCATTATCCTGATCCAAATGCGCTTTGACCAGGCTTTTTATTTGATCCGCTGTAGCCATCGCAGTCACCTTCCTTAATTATTTGAATTTTGTATAAATAAAGGCTATCCCTAGGCCATTATATATATGGTCGAGAGTTACCTGTTGTAACAATTCCATCTTTTCATTTCAACAAAATCATAACATTTACTATAGTATATGTAAATGCTTTTCTGGGTACCACGAGGTATCATATGTATACTGTACCAAAAGGATAATACGTTATCTTTCCTTTTCTTTTGCTGCTTTTTTTTGTACAGCCTTATGATATGTCTCCAAAACCACCCGCTTCCGTTCCAAACGAACATCCACATATCGTTCTGTAACTGCCTCCAGCCCACCAATGACACCCAACTGATTGCCTATACCTTTGAGGGAATGTCCAAGTATTTCTCCGACCGTATAAAAATCACCCGTCAATTGATGCATATTTGTGGCTGCCGCATGTCTTTTATGGAGAGCTCTCCATAATCGCCACACATTCGCCATGCTACAGATTGAACAAGGTACAGACCTTGACACTCTCAAGCGGTTATTGGGACATAGTAAAATTGGCATCACGTCAGATCTTTACTTACATGAAAATATTAGTTTGATCGAAAAAGCAAGCACCAGTATTGACAATGTTGTATTTATGAAGCCGGAAGAGAAAACAAAGGAAAAATAAAAATGTCACGTTTTTGTCACATTTTGCATTCGCAAAATAAACAAGGATTTCAAAGTAAAAACCCCGAAATCCTCGATATTGGCGGAGAGAGAGAGATTCGAACTCTCGGACGGGTATAAGCCGTCACACGATTTCCAGTCGTGCGCCTTAGACCAGCTCAGCCATCTCTCCATAGAAATTTTAAAATGTCGCTTGATAATTCTAACATAGCGAATAATGCGGTGTCAAGCTTTTTGAGCCAGTTTACAAACAACTTCATATGGTAAAAGTTACTCTTCAGATATTCCTGTGAAGTCGCGGGGGCATGTGGGTCTAGGTTTGTGGTGATATACTTGTTTTGGACAAAAAATATGTGCATGGGATATAATTTTCATTAATAACTATATAATATAGTTACGGACTATTGATATCGTTAAAATAACGGAAGAAATAGGTACCCACCACCAAGCATTTTTCAACCAGAATGGTTGAAAATATGCGATGAGGTGGGAGACATCTTAGCCTCGTTATAAACCCTTAATATAGTTGCAGACTATTAATACCGTTATAAACCCTTAATAAAGTTACAGACTATTACTATCATTACAAACCAATAATATAACGTAACAGATTATATTTACGGAGAGAAAGACAAATAGTGTATGCGAAGGTTTTTTAAAAGACTTTATCATTATTCAAGAAAGATATACGATTTATATGTGGAGGCACAAATTTCATTCTTGGCTGCCCAGACCAGCTTTTTTGTTATACTTGCATTTTTTCCGTTTATAGCTTTTATGCTTACATTAATCCGGGAAACAAACCTTGATGACACCATATTCATGCAAGCCCTTTCAAACATGCTGCCTGAATCCACTTATATTCTTACTCTGCAAATTTTAGATAGCGCCAGAGACAATAAAAACCTGTTTATATCAATAGGCGGTATGGTTGCGGCTCTTTGGCCTTTTTCGAAGGCCGTTCAATCACTTATTGTGAGTATAAACAGAGTATACGGTGATGATAGACATAATCCGCTGAAGCGCGTTGGTTTGTCAATTGTTTTAACAGCTTCTTTTATTCTATTAATTATTGTGACGACAATTCTTCTTCTTTTTGGTCAGCGATTAGGCGAGGTGTTTTTTGAGTATCTTGGATCGCCGGATACATTTTTGCGGGTATGGGATTACCTGCGCTATGAGTTTTCTGTATTGGTGCTTTTATTCGTTTTAATGATCCTATATAAAACAGTTCCTGTGAAAAAAGTTAAGCTGAGTTGGGTTTTCCCCGGCGCAGCCTTTTCTACTATCCTATGGCTTCTTTTGTCCTTTATATTTTCCGCTGTTATGAATCAGTTTTTTAAGTTTTCTTCCATATATGGCGGAATAGCCGGGATTATCCTTCTAATTATGTGGCTTTATTGGGCTATGCACATAATTCTAATTGGAGCTGTAATTAACGAAATAAACTCAGAACGTATGCATGTTAATGTTAAACGCATCAAAAAAAGGACCTAACATTTCATTAGTACCCCCTAAAACCCGATTAGTTAAAGCTTGACTTAAGATCGGACAGTCTTTTGCTGAACTCAATTAAGTTTTTAAAAATAACGGAAGAAATTGCTTGCTCCGTTTTTTGCAAAGCAATGTGAGAAATATGTACCCGCCACCAAGCATTTTTCAACCAGAATGGTTGAAAATATGCGAAGAGGTGGGGCGGGGCGGGGCGGGGGCAAGGAAAACGATACTGCGGAAAAATAGGCTTAAAGATGCGTACATAACTTTTCAAGCCACTCTAGGAGCCTGCTCGAAAACTCAATTTTGATGAATATTTATAAAAAATTAGCCCTGAAACACGCATAAATTCGTTGAGAAATTGAGTGTTTTTTGTATATTTATTAGAAATAATAGCTTTCCGAGCAGGCTCCTAGGCGTTCGCTCTTATTGGTTTGCAAGCCTTTGGGTTTGATCCTCTGTTATAAGAGCATCAATTATATCATCCATATCCCCGTCTAAAATCTGATCGATTTTATATAGTGTAAGCC
>DAIPML010000125.1:0-9459 GCA_036768735.1 Clostridiales bacterium
CTGTCCACTTTATCAGGCACCATATATTTTATCGACATCCCTTTTTTAATCCGTTCCCTGATTCGAGTTGAAGAAATGTCCATAAAAGGTGATTCGGAACAGAATATATGAGCATCATGATTTTGCCTGTAATTAATGAGCGTTTCCCGGAAATCTTCTTCCGGTATATTTGGTCTCCCTGCAATTATTATATCAGCAAGCCTAAAAATTACATCTATACTTCGCCATGAATTGAAGTTCATGAGTGAATCGGCTCCGCATATAAAACATAATTTATTGTTCGGGTATAGTTTAACTAATTGCGATAATGTGTCAATGGTATAGCTCTTCCCTTCACGATCCAACTCAATTCGGGAAACCAGAAAATTTGGATTGCCTTCAATCGCAATACTGACCATATTAAAGCGGTGCTGTGCAGATGCCATCGCATCGCCATTTTTGTGTGGTGGCATTTTCGCCGGTATAAATATAATTTTCTCCAGATTAAACTCACAGCGTATATACTCTGCAATAATTAAATGCCCAATATGTATTGGATTAAAAGAGCCGCCAAATACACCTATCAACCTTTACACATCCCCATACATTTTTTTAGTATATTTCGCTATACATTCAATGGCTTGATCAATTAGTTCATTTATAGTAAACGACTGAGAGCCCGGTATAAGAATATGACATTTCCCAATAGGAATCAATATTTTTAAAGCATTAGATGATGAAACCGCTTCCGCCATCTTGGGTGTAATTTCACCAAGCATGCTGTTAGCAGCAATGATCCCAATACCACCTAATATTATATCCGCTTTTTGTACGTTATAGACAATTGCATTTTCACCGGTCGCTGCTTGTAGTGCTCCTGCCTTTTTCATGGCCCCCGTTGCAACAACATTTGTTCCCAAAGCAATAATTTCGGCGTCATTCACAATATTTTTTAGCTTTTCAACAATTATTTTACCTAAGCCCCCACCTTGGGCATCTATCACAGCAATTTTCATTTTTATCACCTAAATAAAACACGATTTAAATGTTCCTTATCTCTAAAGGTTATATCAAAAGCTCACGGTGCAAAGCATATTTTACAAGCAAAAAACGCATGGTGCATATAAAACTCGCACAAGTGAAACGCTAAAGCGCTTAATGCCGTATCTTACAAGCAAACAAGAAAACAATCAAGAATGCGGTTTAGCGTAAAACTCACTCAAGCGTTCATTGCGTTCATTGAATAGCACACAAATTGTAAGGACTATCCTTTCAATGAATATGTATATTTACTCAGCAGTATGATTTCGTATAGAAATATCAAGTGCTGAAATACTAAATTAATTAGCGAAAAAGGCAGATACAAATATCTACCTTTCTGCTTTATATTTAACTACTAATCTTCTTTTTCGGATTTATACGGAAACAGCTTCATCATAATTACAATCAATATATAGAACAGGATCAATACTAGAAAAACACCTGCCAGACCATATTGCATAAGCTGTAAACCTAAAGAAATATCGCTCATTTATATCAACTCCTTATAGTAAACGAAAGAAATTGTAAATCTTCGTTTTTTGTAAAGTAAAATAACTTTCTAAAGTAACGGAAGAAATTGCTTAGACCCGTTTTTTGCGAAGCAAAATAACGTTTCAACACACCATTTCAACACTTAAAAGCAAGCTTTACTTTAAGCACCATTTATAACGTTAACAGCCACGGTACAAGTGCCAAAACCATACCACCTGCTATAATAGAACCTAGTTGTCCTGCAACGTTTGCGCCAACAGCCTGCATAAGAATAAAGTTTTGCGGGTCTTCTTTTGTCGCCATTTTCTGTACAATTCTTGAAGACATTGGGAAAGCGGATATACCGGCTGCACCCACCATAGGATTTACCTTTTCTTTAACAAACAGATTCATTAGCTTTGCAAGCATAACTCCACCAGCAGTGTCAAAGACAAAAGCTACAAGACCCATTGCCAATATCATCAAGGTTGCCGGGCTTAAAAAGCTTTCATAATGCATTGTTGAGCCTATTGTAATCCCCAGAAGCAGGGTAACTAAGTTTGCCAATTCGTTTTGTGCAGCTTTAGATAATCTTTCTAATACTCCGCATTCTCTGATTAGGTTACCAAACATTAAAAGGCCCACCAGCGCAACGCTTATCGGCGCAACAATACCGGCAATAACTGTGATAACAATAGGGAATAATATCAAAACTGTTTTTGATACCTTAACATCCCTGTACTCCATGCGGATCATTCGCTCTTTTTTCGTTGTAAGCGCCTTTATAACAGGAGGCTGTATAATAGGCACAAGAGACATATATGAATATGCTGCCACAGAAATGGGACCAATTAAATGCTTTGCAAATTTGGAAGCAACAAATATAGATGTAGGTCCGTCTGCTGCACCAATTATACCAATTGAAGCTGCTGTTTTAAGATCAAAACCCAGCTCCGGAAAAAACTTATTCATAAATAAAGCAACCATAATTGTGAAGAAAATTCCAAATTGCGCTGCAGCACCAAACAAAATCATTTTTGGGCTTTTTAGCAGAGGTGAAAAGTCAATCATTGCTCCGACTGCAACAAAGATAAGTACAGGAAAAATTTCGGTCAATATTCCAGAGTTAAAGAAAAGCTGTAAAACACCGGGTTCAACCTTAAAAGCCTGTCCGTTTTCAAAAACATAGTGAAGCTTATTAGTAAATATATCTTGTAATAATGGATTTTCTGCCACTAGTTTTGTAACAGCAGCGTCAAACTCTGGCTCATACTGCCATATAGTTTTTAACGGCAGGTTTACAAGAATTGCACCAAATCCAATAGGTAAGAGCAACATGGGTTCATAATCCTTTTTAATAGCCAGATAAATCAATGCTCCGCCTATTAAATACATTATCAGAAACTCCCACTTAAATTCGAATACTCCCTGAAATAACTGCTTAAATTGTTCCATAAGTTCCCCTTTCAAGTCTGCTGACCTAGGAGTGTGCTCGAAAAGTCACATACGTATCTTGCTACCCATTTTTCTGCGCTTTCATACAAAAAAGCGTTAAATATTCAGGCATCACTTTTTAACATAATTTTGCAAAAAAATAAACAAAAAAATCCATACTTGGCTTTTCGTGCACACACCTAACACATAGGTGTGCGAGTCACAAGGAAAGTATTTGTGATGCTCAAAAGCTTAAAAAGCTATAACGAGCTTATACAAATACGCCTCCAAACAGTACTTAATTCAAAAAATATGTTTTATATAATAAATTTAGAAAATTTATTTTACTGTATAGCCTTCATCCTCTATGGTTTCTTTTATTATTTGCTCATCTATTTTTTCATCATCGTATTCAATAAAAACCTTTTTATTTTCTATATTAATAATAACCCTTTCAACACCATTAATACGTTCTAAAGCCATTTTTATTATTTCTACGCTATCTTGGCTCATTCCGTCTACTGTTATTGAAGTTTGTGCCTCTTTCATTTTTTCACCTCATAGAGCTAAATAATCCTCGGTTCGCAATTCAATGAGCGCTTGCGCGAATTGTGCGTCAATTCAGGTGCGTACCCACTGGAACGCACCACAAGCCTCGACCCGTTATATGTGGCCGCTGAAAGCGCCTTCCTTGCGCATTTTGTGTGCTTCGCGCCGCGAGCATTTTATTAAATGCCCTCAGTGGGTGATTGTATCCGCCACTGAAGCAGAAATCGGTTTATCCCCGCATATAAGCAAGGGGTCTTAGGGCATTTAATAAAACATCAAACCTAACCAAACTAAAATATTCGATCAAGTTATTACAGCAAATTCAACATTATTCTCCCGCAACAAGTTATAAGTATATCATATGTTACCGTAAGATTACAAGGGTTAAAAATCTGACATTTCCTTGCCTTTTTATGTTTTGCTAAACGATATACGGTGCCAATCCTCCGATATTTTCAACAATTTCCAGCTTAGAAAATCCCATGGCTTGTAATCTTTTAAGAATGTCTATGTCGATATCCGGAACATAGGCTTTTAATGCTTTTAATTCACCTTTTATGGAATAGCTGTCCAAAGAAGAAGGTACTAAAACCGTTTCCCCCCTCTGTAAGGAAATGCTTTCATTTGCCCAATTTATATGCCCGGTTCCCTCTACGCAAACATAAATATGAAATTGCTTACCATAAGTGTTCTGTTGTATCAAATCTGAAATCATGAAAAGCTCTACACAGTAGTACGGGTTAGCTGCAAGAATTTTTGCATTACTCCCCCGGGACAAATTATAGTCAATCCCTTTATATTTCAGCTTACGACTTTTAGTATCAAAATTAACAACTTTAAGAGCTTTTTCGATATGTAAAGGTCTCAAATTCCCGTTTACATCTTTTCTATTGTAGTCATAAAGGCGGTATGTGGTATTGGAATTTTGCTGTATTTCTGCAAGAACAATTCCCTCGCCAATAGCATGAACTACCCCTGCAGGAATATTAATAAAGTCACCGGCTTTCACAGGTAAAACACCTAGGCTCTCTTCTACCTTGTTATCCAAAACAGCCTTTTTAAAGCTTTCCCTTGTTACACCTGATTTGACATCATATATTAATGATGCTCCTTCCTTTGCATCGATTATATACCACATCTCATTTTTCCCATATTCATTTTCATTAATAAGAGCAAAATCATCGTCCGGGTGAACCTGAACAGATAATTTTGAATTGGCGTCAATAAGCTTCACTAATAATGGAAACTTGTTTATCTTTGCCCCTGCTAAGCTGCCTAAAATCTTGCTTCCAAATTCATCTATAAGTGATTGTAGCGTTCTGTTTTTATATGCACCATTATTTACAATGCTCATTCCATCAGGATGACATGATAATTCCCAGCTTTCAGCCACAATTCCCGCCGGGAGCTTTTTCCCAAGACTTTGGAGGTTCCTCCCTCCCCATATATAGTCCTTATAAACAGGTTTGAACTTAAGTGGATACAACATTAAATACACACCTCATATTTCTTTTACTTAAGATTATGTACAATTACCTCATGCTCTGAGAGCAGATATACCTTTTTTTCGTCGGCAAAATGCAGCTTTATATTAAGTCCTGAAATAGAAACCTTATCTATAAATTTTCCGGAAGCATTATAAAAAGATGCCTCCGGGCCGCATAAAACAGCTGCCGTATTTTTAATAGTAACAATACTGTTAATTTTTTCACCAACTGTAACCCTATTTACTTCCTTACCTAAGGAATCATAAAAGCATAGCACATTTTCCTGACCATGCAATGCAAGAACCGAAGAACCATCATCAAATATACCTGCCGCATTGATATTTTGATCAAATTCTAAAGACCATAGATATTCCAAATCGTTATTATAGCAATATGCATTGTTTTCACCTATAAACAGGCTCTTACTTTGGGTATCCAACATAACGGAAAACAATCCGTCAAGCTGGACATCCGCAATAAGACCGGAATTTAAGTTGCTGCTATACTTTCTGAAAATAGTGGTGATTTTTGAGGAATTCATACTTAACCCATTAAGAATAAAGTATCCTTCATCTTTGTTATCAGATATAACAGAATAATATGGATAATAATCGTCAATATACAGTACTCCGAACTTACTGCCGTTTTCTGGTGAAACAAGATGCACAGTTCTTTTATATCCGGTGTTGCTCCAGCTAATAAACAAAATATAATTTTCAGAAATATCTCCGAAAGAAATGTTCTCTTCTAATGTGTCATCTATCAATAATTTCCCTTTGTTAATCACCATATATGATTTTCCGGTATGATCATAAACCAAAATCCACTGACCCTCTGTTTGTAATACCGGCTGCCTTATATCATGAGTGATATACCATATCTCCTCTCCCTTTGCATTCAATAGCCTGATATCGTTATCCGAAAGAATAAGAAGATTTCCCATATACATAGCAGAAGCTTTTATATTGAGCTCTCCTAACTTTATTGAGATATCTTTTTCTGCACTTCTGTTTGATGATATTTCCTCAAATAGCCTCGCAGGGCTAAGCGTATTCCAATCAAAGCTCTTTAATATTTCCCCGTTGTATGCAAAAAGAATTGACAAAATAATAGCAGATACCATTATGCTAAGAATAATGAATTTTAAAATCGAATGATTATTTTTTTTTACTTCTTTTGTCATTTGTAACCTTTCATTTCAAGGGTGAATCAATAACTTAACTTTCCCACTGTATTTTGGGGTTATCTTGCTTGGGGTGCGTTCCAGTGGGTACGCACCTGCTTGGGGGTGCGTTCCAGATCAATGATTAAACAAGCCCAACAATTCAATGGCTTTAGCATATTGCTTATCAATCGAAAGCTGCAGTGTTTTTATGTCTTTATTAATAAATTCTCGTGTATTGCTATCAATAATACCCGTAGAATTTATGCCTTTATTTGTCTGGTATTTTTTTAATGCATCCGATGTCTTATTATCAAGGATATTATCCGGTGCATCTAATGCATATCCCATCACGGTAAGAACCTTCTCCGCATTGTATACATCATTGGCAATACCATTCACAGTAATATCAACAGTCGACTCAAGAGTTTTTATGCTTTGAATATCAATGCCTTTAACCAATTCATAATTTTCAACAACAAAATCAGGAGTAATTCCGATGCTGTCTATCATTTTACCTGATCTTGTAAGATAATGTCCTGTTGTTATCTTTGTCCATCCGATAAGGTCAGAATCTAAAATATTCACACCATGCTTATTTATCCAGTCATATCCATCTATAATTCCTTCCCCGTAAAGAATCTTATATCGTTCATATGCTCTAGGTGAAAGAATAGGATAAAGGTTCTGTACAACACCTTTACCAAACGTTTTTGTTCCAATCAAAAAACCATCCTGAGAATCTTGTATAGCGCTAGCCAAAATTTCAGAGGCACTTGCAGAATTTCCGTTTACTAAAACAGCCGGAATATATTTCGCCCTTGTCATATATGATTGATAAACCACATCGCTTGTTTCCTCTGATTTAAAATCTAATGTGGTAATAATCCCTTTATGAACAAGAAGCCTTGCAATGCTAACAGCTTGGCTGACCTCACCACCTGGGTTATTTCGGAGATCAAGCACCATTTTTCTTAATCCAAGGTCATCCATATCCTTTAATGCTTTCTTAAAATATAGAGAGCTGTTGCTGCTAAAGGATTCAAGCTTTATATACATAATGTCCCCTTCTTGCTTCCAAGTTACGGGGCTTATATTGACAACACTACGTTGCACATTTATGTATATTATTTCCATTGAATTACCGCGAATAATACCTACTTCAACATATGTACCATTTTCGCCGCGAATAAGAGCTGCAACATCCGTTGCTGTAAAACCCTTTACATCTGCTTTTTCAACCTGAACAATTCTGTCGTTAGGTTGAATTCCCGCACTCTCTGCAGGTGAATTGCTGAATACTCTTGTAACCAATACGCCTTCAGGTACCTGCGTGATTTCAACACCAATTCCCTGATAATTTCCTTCCATTGAACTCATAAAGCTGGCCGCTTCATCCATATCAAAGAAAGTCGTGTAGTCATCCATTGTATCAAATATTCCTCTTAGAGCGCCTTCGATAAGCTCTTCCTCCGGAACATCCTGATAGTAACGTTCATTTACCAAATCAATTACTTTATCAAGGTAGTCAGAATAATCTGCTGCGTTTAAAGGAATTACAAATACAAGTTGAAGCATTATCAGTAAAAGGATTAGTGTATTCTTTTTAAATTTTTTCATAATCAGCCAGCTTTCCGCAAAATTTTTGATGCAAATGGTATAAATTCATTTCTTTCTACAACGTCTTTAAAAATAGCAGCTTCACTTTTGAAACGTTGAACTATATAAATTGAAAAAGAAGTTAATTAAAATACCTCGTTATATTTGGCGATATTTGCAAACTGATTCTTTTTCAGTTTATATTGCACATGTGCCTGTTCAGGGCACTGCAAAAGTAAATGGCACGTGCATCAATTCGTGTTTATAAATGTTGAATTTCTATTTCAACATTTATAAATAAATTCTATCATTATTGTATGCTCGTTTCAATATCAAAAAACTAAAGTGGGCTTCGCCCACAACCAAATAACGGAACCTTTCGCAAAACATCAATTTCTTGTTTTTATCAAAATTCCAAGACCTCTACTTCTATAAGTGGGGGTTCCTTATTAACGGGTCGAGGCTTGTGGTGCGTTCCAGTGGGTTAGGGTTATCCTCCATATGGGAGCGTTCCAGTGGGTACGCTCCTTTGGTACGCACCCCCAAGAAGGATAGCCCTAAAATACTGTGGGAAAGTTGAGTAAGTTGATTAAGTCAATAAGCAAGTACTCTGTCGCAATAATCCTTAACCAACTCTTCCCCCATATACCTTATTAATCTGTAAATAAGCGCTGATGCTCTTTCATATGTAAGCGTGTCGTTAGGTTTTAAATAACCTCTTCCATCACCTTCAACCAGTCCAATACGAAAAGCAACCTCGGCTGAGTTTCTTGCATAAGCCGGTATTTCATCATTATCAATAAATGTGGTAATCGAATATGGATAAGCAGCAAGACCCTCTAAGCCTATTGCGCGTATTATCATGGTTATGGCTTCCGCTGTTGTTATATGCCTGTCAGGCTTAAAATATGTCTGTCCTGTGCCCTGTACTATTCCGCGGGTGCTGGCTACCTTAATTTCATAATAGAACGGATCCTCTGTATCTAAATCAACAAAGGGTGATATTTCAACAGACTTCTTCCGGGATGATGTAGTTTTTGTTGTAGAAGTCCTGGTGATAAGATCAGGGTCGGCCGGTATATCTTTTATTGCCTTTACCAGCATAGCAGTAAAATCACGCCTGGTTATATATTCCGCAGGATTGAAGATTTCTCCGGTACCTGAGAGAACCTCAAGGCTGTATAAAATTTTAACCGGTTCCTCAGCCCAATGTCCTCTTAAATGCTTTAAATCGGGAACCAAAAGCCTTGAATTAACAGGTTCCGTGTTTAGTCCAACCAGTTCGTTAAAATTACGGATTACATCTGTTGCATATCCATCTTTATCAAAC
This sequence comes from Clostridiales bacterium, assembly GCA_036768735.1. Taxonomy (GTDB): domain Bacteria; phylum Bacillota; class Clostridia; order DSM-8532; family DSM-8532; genus JAAYGP01. The sequence goes on from DAIPML010000125.1 coordinate 9,053, forward strand.
TCAGGAAGATAAGCATCGTACTCAAGTATACTTTCTTCCCAGTTTTGTTCTACATATCCGCCTTCAAAGCTTATCTGCCATGGCTCATTTTCAACATATTTAAAGCTCTTCTTTGCCACATTGGATACTGATACCCTGGCAAAACCATCCCATGCATGGGCTTCTCCATTAAGCACGGGTTCATATTTTATGTTTATGTTCACAGCTGCTGACTTAGCAGAGCTCCAATACTGATCATAACCGTACTGTCTTCCTGACATTTCAACACTGACAGTTCCGCCCGTATTGATGTTATATACTTTTTTTATAACATATTCCCCGGTATTATAATTTACGGCAGCTTGAGGATCTGTAATTCCTGAGCGGGTAAACTCATATTTTCTTAAGCTGTAGGTTACTCCATTGAT
>DAIPML010000126.1:0-7470 GCA_036768735.1 Clostridiales bacterium
ATACTTAACCAAAAGTTTTTCGTCACACATGGCTAATTGTTCATAGAAATCCGTTTCTTTGGTCTGTCCGAAGTCAACACAGCCGTCACCCATTTGCTTTTTTAGTTCTCGCAAGAGTTTTTCTTTATTGGATATACTTTGATCCATCTTATTAATAAATAAAAAAACAGGTATATTATAGATATCAAGTAGTCGCCATAAAGTCTTGGTGTGCCCTTGGATGCCATCTGCCCCGCTAATCACCAATATGGCGTAATCTAAAACCTGAAGTGTTCTTTCCATTTCAGTTGAGAAATCCACATGACCCGGAGTATCCAATAAAGTAATTTGTGTGTCCCCAACTGAAAATATTGCTTGCTTTGAAAAGATTGTAATACCTCTTGCTCTTTCGAGCTCAAAGTGATCAAGAAAGGCATCCTTGTTATCCACTCTTCCCGCTTTTCGAATTTTTCCGCTTAAATATAGCAAGCTCTCTGATAATGTAGTTTTACCCGCATCAACATGTGCTAAGATTCCAATAACAAGTTTTTCCATATGTGTTTTTCGTCCTTTGCTGTCAACATATACTTATTATAACGAGGCTAAGATGTCCCCCACCTCTATAGGTGGCGGGTACCTATTTTACACAACAGGCGGCGAGTCAAAATCTTCCGCCTCGTTGAAATGGTGTGTTGAAATTGCTAAGCAATTTCTTCCGTTATTTTAATGATTACTTTCCGGAAATTCATGAAATGGCTTTTTCCGGTAGGCTTACTTTTGCAGAAAGCTGCAACCTAGAGCAATCACAATATGACTATCCCGCCATATTTCGAAAGCTAATAAAACTTAAGATATCTTAAGTTTCATCATAAAATCACTTTGCGACTTTCCGGAGTATAATTATATAATAACAGCAAGAAAGAAATCTAACAAACTAAAAGATTATCATTGTGTCCAAATGGCTTATTTCAACCTTTTTAGTGTAGTAAAACCTATGAAATCGATTATTATCGTATCATCCTCAACATCATACCTAATCTCATATTCATCATCCTCTATCTGGTGACTTTCCTTTGGTGTAGTAGCATTTGGTTCATAAAATTCAGATTTTTGATTATAAAAGAGAATTATTCTGCCGTCTTTAAAACCCGTTTCTCTGTCGGTAAGCTTGTAATTGCCGGTAAATTTGCTCATCCCCATACCGGTAATTAATATCCTGAGAAATGTCCCATCCTCGTTAAGTGACAAACCCATAAGGTAATACTCACTGCTTAAAAACCTCCCTGTGTTGGAATCTACCATATCTCCAATATTATCATGGGTAGACCATTTACCGATAATAATGGATTCTAAACTATTAGTATTAGTATCAGTGCCAGTGCCAGTGCCAGTATCAGTGCCAGTGCCAGTGCCAGTGCCATTATCAGCAGAAGTATTTTTTTCATCCGAGCCATTATCATTGGTATCACCTTGTCCTGTGCCACCGATAACATCCTGTAAAGTAAACATTTCATATGCTCTGACAGCGATTAAAACTGCCTGTTCCCGGGTTGTAACACCTTTGGGATCCATTTTACCGTTACTACCTTTAAGCAGTCCGCTTTTGCTCATAAACCTTACAGATTCCAAAGCCCAGGATGATACCTCTTTTTCATCAATAAAGCTTTCTGCTACACCGATTGAAAAATCTACATCCGGTTGCAATGCTTTAACGGTTCTGGAAATCATCGTCGCAACCTGCTCCCTGTTTGTAAACGCATTCGGATCAAACCTGTTATTTCCTACACCTGTAACTATGCCCAGTTCGGAAGCCTTATTCACTTCATCATTTTTTGTGTCAGTAAATATTCCGGTACCTTCCACGGGCAACTCCCCTGCCAAAGCTTCATAAAGTGCCATAATTACCTCACAAAGCTCTTCCCGGGTTATGGGTGAATTCATTTTATTTCTTATTTTATCGGTAACCAAACCGTACTCCAATGCTTTGTCAAGCTCTTGAACAGCCCATGAGCTTGCACTTTGATATGATCCAAGCACTGACTTATCACCAATATAAGATATGTTAGAGTATAAGGAATGCGCGGCAGAAACAGAATCATCTTTATTGAGAAAGTAATATCCAACCCTTACACGAAATGAGTACAAATTTTTCTTTATATCCATTCCACTATCTGAATAGTTTATAGCAATTTGTTCTCCTTCAGAAAAGCGGACACCACCCATGCCTAACCAATTCTCTTTTCCAATCCTTATATCTACTTCATAATATAACTCGAAACCGGTTTTGATTGCTTTCTCACCTAATAGTTTAACAGATTCCGGCACGTCAAACGTAAGAAGAATAAACTCATTTCCCCAGTCATCTCTCATTTCAGATACAGAAAGATTATACGGTGCTTCAATTTTTGTAGTCTCAGCAATACCGACATACACTAATATTGAAAGAAATAATGTGGATAAAAAAATTATGATTTGTTTTATTTTCATTGTTATAGTCCGCCTTTCTGCGAAAGGCACCAACGGGGTTATGAAACGCCAGGGTGCTTTCGCTTTTAATTTTGTTTTACGCTATACTTATCTCGGAGCGTCGGTATACTACAAGAGACCGAGGAGGTGAGTGGCGGGGCGTATAGCGGCTACCCCGCATTGTTATATGGCTCAGACCGTCTGTTAAGGCATCAACGAATGGCGCAAACCGTAGCCCGTAAACTTATCTCTTACAAATCGACTCGATTTTGCCAGACGGTCAGTCCCTGCCGATGTTCTCCAAATATTTCTTTGGAGGGTTACTAAATGTTTAAAATCTTTCGGAAAAACTGCTGCGGTCTGGACGTTCACAAAACGTGGATTTACGCTTGTATCGGTATCACCGACACAAACGGACGCACAGACTACAAGGAAGCCCGTTTTTCCTCCTTTTCCAGAGGACTTCACGAGTTATCTGACTGGCTCGCCAAGTTTTCCTGTACGGAAGTTTGTATGGAATCATCAGGAAAATACTGGATTCCTGTCTTTAATGTCCTTGAGAAAACCTGTTGGGTAACGCTCGCTCACCCCAAGTACACTAAACCTCAAAAGGGTAATAAAACCGATCGCAAGGACGCTAAGTGGATATGCGACCTGTTCATGTGCGATATGATCAAGCCAAGCTTTATTCCTCCACCCGACATACGCCACCTTCGCGATCTCATGCGGTATCGGTTTAAACTCACCAATATGCTAAGTGGTGAGAAAAACCGCGCCCAAAACTGTCTTACCGTTTCCAATTTAAAACTCGACGATGTGTTCTCTGACGTGTTCGGCAAGTCCGCACGTTCCATCACCGGGTACATTCTGGAACATCCAGGTGAGCAGTTTGATGTTGCACCTTTTGTGGACGGGCGGTGCAAGCATCCACTGGAGGAAATTCAAGCCGCTGTAGACGGCTCTATCTCCCACGAGCAAGCAACAAAGCTGAGAGAAATTCTCAAACACACCGACGAAATTCAGGCTCATAAGCAAAGTATTGAAACTGAAATCTTGCGTCTTGCCGCTCCATATCAGGCGTTACTGAATATTATTCACACCGCTCCGGGCTTCTCCTCCGCTCCTATGACTGCAATTGCAATCATTTCTGAAATTGGCGTTGATATGTCCGTGTTCCCAACGGCAAAACATCTTTGTTCCTGGGCGGGCTGCTGTCCACGCAACGATTCCAGCGGTGATAAATGCAAGAGTACCCGTATTTCTCGTGCTGGGGTCTATCTTAAACCTCTCCTTGTTCAGGTGGCAAACGCTGTCGTTAAATCCGACAAGTACCCTGAATTTAAAGAACGTTATCGTAGACTTAAAGCTCGCCGTGGTCACAAGAAAGCCATTATCGCTATTTGTCGTATGCTCCTGACCGCTATCTGGAACATGCTCGCAAAACTTGAGCCTTATACCAATAAGGGCTATCTCGTTGAACACAATACGCCTGAAAGAAGGACGCTTACTACCTCACAAGCTTTAAATCTTTTAAAGTCAAGGGGCTTCATCATCAAGGATGAACTTGAGGATTCGTTAACGGCGTAATGCTTTTAACAATAATTCCCTCTCCCGAGCCGTTACACACAGCTAGCTTTGCTATGCTCTTTTTTTATAGTGGTTTAAAAAATAACTGTTTCAAACTTTAACCTCCGAATACTGGGACTCTAACCATCGCGAAAAAACATAAAATATGCTCTAAGGCATAAAACACTTACTCAACTTTCCCAATCGGGCTTTTAAGTATAAAATCTAAAAAACCACTCATTAATTAAAAAATACTAGCGAGTAGACTTTTGTTTCCAAATCCGATATTTTGGAGTTAATGCAGTGAAGTTTATACGCCACTATTAACATTTTATAACAAAATAAATAGTATGTATAGGATTAATATAACTATTTTTAGTACAGATAATGTGATTTTGATTTGGCGTTTAGTTTAACTTAATATAACAAGGCTAAGATGGATCCCCGCATTTTCAACCATTCTGGTTGAAAAAAGCCTAGTTGCGGGTACCTTTTTCTCACACTTGCCTGCAGCCGTCTCGTTGAAATGGTGTGTTGGAACGTTATTTTGCATCGCAAAAAACGGGCTTAAGCAATTTCTTCCGTTATTTTAATTACGAATATAAAATTAACCTTGATTCGTCATCATTATTTTTATTTATAATGATTCCGGAATCATGGTTTGATTTTGGTTGATCGGGGCAAATAATTTCCATCCTGAACGCACTGGTTTGATTTGGTTTCAGCCATATTGTTAAATTAAAACCACAATTAAACAAAACCGGTTTGCATTTCGCTTTGGTACGTATCCAGCCTTTTCCGCTCAGTACTATTGTGCTTGGATGTGCATATTTAATTATAACACGGTTACCAGAAGCATCCATGCGATAACTTCCCTGTTTCTTACCTATATAATAGCAAACAGAATTGTTAATTGAATCATCATTGAAAGCATAAAGCTTTACTGTAGCCATTTGCCCGTAAAACCTATCACATGGGTTTGGAATACATCCCACAGCTTCGCCAATTATACCGCACCCGCAGAAAATTTTCGTCGTCGTTGAACAGGTTGTTGTGGTACAGGTTGTTGTATGCGTTGATGTAGTGGAAGTTGGTTTTGTTGTGGTTGTCTTGCTACAGGTTGTCGTTGTGGTCGTACTGGTGGTGGTGGTGGTTGTTGTTGTTGTTGATGGAATCAGCTCCTTGACATTGTCCAGCTTAAACTGCAAAAGCATTTGAAGCTTGATAATATTTTCAATGTATTATCAATGCTCTTATTGATCTCTAAGGCGTTTTCCAGGGGAATATTTTTGTTTTTCCCTTGCTTTAAAACAGACTCCAATTTTTTTGTCTCAGCACTGATCAGTTCTGATAAGCTTATCTCCTCTAGTGCAACAGATATGAGTAGAAGATTAATGGAATCTTCAAGGGTTATATCTATATTTGGATTAATATCGGGAACATTTGGGAATGACATTAATTCTCTTCCTTCCTCAACCTGCTTATTTATTCTACTTATATAATCATTCTATTAGCAAAGGTTTAAAAAAGTTACAGAGCGGCAATATATGTTGCTCAATTTCTTTTTAATTTATATTATACATGTGCTTGTCTGGTAAAGCAGATATTCAGATTCAGGTGCAATAAAGCATTTTATACTTCTGTGTTGAGTGTCACGGAATCTTTCAGATTGACATAATATATAGTGAATCAATTATCGAAAAATTTCGAAAGATAATAAAAAGATGATAAGAGTGAACCAAACACATTGATATGAAACAATAACAACCTTTTATTGTAGAATTTTTCTGTAAAATATATTATAATAGTGAAGAATGTAACTGGTAGCGCTCTCGTATCAGTAGGGTATGCAGATTTTTTTGATTTTTTGGGGGTTTTTAACCTTAGGTTAAAAGCACGAAGTGGTCAGTAACATTTAATAAATTAAAGGGAGGCAAACGTATGGCCGATCCACGAATAGTAAAGCTTGCAAAGCTACTTGTTAATTATTCTTTGGAGATTAAAAAAGGAGACTATATGCTACTTGAAGCATATGATTTAGCAGCTCCACTCATCTTGGAGGTTTTTCGCGAAGCAACAAAAGCAGGTGCTTATGTTGACACAAATATTTTTTTGCCTGGGATATCCAGCATTTTCTACAAAGAAGCTTCTAATGAACAGCTACAGTATATTTCACCGTACATGAAGTTTAAGTCGGAGAATTATAACGCCTTTTTAATGATCTACGGACAATATAATTTCAAAGAGCTGACCAATATACCCAGTGAAAGAATTCAAACTCTCGCTCAAGGGACACGTGAAATAAACCTAAAAATGATGGAAAGAATAAGTGACAGAAACAATCTAAAATGGTGCGGAACTCTTTTTCCTTGGCATGGGAGCGCTCAGGAAGCTGAAATGAGCACCGAAGAATACGAGGATTTTGTGTATGAAGCAGGGAACCTGAACCTTGAAGACCCCGTTTCAGCATGGAAAGAGTTATCTAGCAAGCAGCGAAGGCTCTGCGATTTCATGTTACATAAAAAATCTATTCATATCCTTTCAGAGAATACAAATCTTAAATTTGATATTGGTGGTCGAAAATGGATTAACTGCGACGGAAAAGAAAATTTCCCCGACGGTGAGATCTATACTTGCCCGCATGTGAAAAGTGTAGAGGGGCATATAAAATTCAGCTACCCTGTTATATTACTGGGAAAAGAAATAAACGGAATATACCTGGAGTTCCGGGATGGAAAGGTCGTAACAGCTCATGCGGATAAGGGTGAGGATTTTCTCCATTCACTCCTGGATATAGATGAAGGCTCCCGTTATGTCGGTGAGTTTGGTATAGGAACAAATTACAATATTGAAAAGTTTACAAGAAATATACTTTTTGACGAAAAAATTGGGGGTACAATTCACATCGCTATTGGAAATGCCTTTCCAGAAGCTGGTGGTGACAATGTTTCCGGTGTACATATGGATATGGTCTGCGATATGAAAGTTTCCGGAGAAATGTATGCTGACGGGGAGTTAGTTTATACGCAAGGAAGATTTATTAAACAACCTTGAGGTAGAACTGCGAAAAACTGGAGAACGTGCTAAATCACCCCAATCGTTTATTGAATGCAAAAGAGACCAGCCATGTCAAGTAATTATACTTAAGCATGGCTGGTCTCTTTTTAGCCATTCGAGGGTTGTCAATAACTTAATTGTTATCCTAAATCCCTAAGTTGCCCCTCATACGACAGGGCATTTTTAACATTGAAATTAGTTGCAGCATTTATCAATATATCTTGTTTTCGGACTGAAAATATCAGGACAGAAAATAACAACTAATATTACAATAATAACAATCCATTCCCAGCCGCCTAATCCAAACAGACCTTTGTCGTAACAATCTCCCATTTTTATCACCTCACATAGGTTTAACTGGTATATCCTATGCAGGAAACGTCTATTTGGTTACCATAAACG
>DAIPML010000126.1:7570-9438 GCA_036768735.1 Clostridiales bacterium
TTACTAAAACCGTGGGTTTTAAGGCGATTTTACTGAAATACCGCAGATCTGCCCATATAGATTTGCGTATTCCCACGCTGAATTCTCCCAACTGAAATCCATACTCATGCACTGCCTTACTATTGACTGCCATTTCTGTTTATCATTATATGCATTCATAGCTCTTAAAATTGCTTCCTTCATTTCATGGGCATTATAGTTTGCAAAAGAAAATCCCGTTCCAACTCCGGTAAACTCATTATATGGGATAACCGTATCCTTAAGACCACCTGTTTCTCTTACAATTGGCACTGTCCCATATCTCATTGCAAACATCTGGCTTAAACCGCAGGGTTCAAACAGTGAGGGCATGAGAAACATGTCGCATGCAGCATAAATTCTTTGGGCTAAAACCCCATCATATCGTATATTCGCTGACATTTTTTCCGGGTATACACCTTGAGCCCACAAAAACATATCCTCATATTTTTTATCCCCGGTACCGAGGACTATCAGCTGTAAATCCATATTCAATAGCTCACTTATCATTCTGTCTATAAGATCAAGCCCTTTTTGGTCGACAAGCCTGGAAATCAGGCCAATAAGAGGAATATCACTGTCTACCCGCAATTTCATATCTTTTTGCATCATTAGTTTATTTTTTTGCTTCCCGGTCATGTCATCAGGACCGAAAGTTGCATAAAGCCTTTTATCCGTATTAGGATTGTTTTTTTCGTAATCTATTCCGTTTATAATTCCGGATAAATCCGAAGACCGTTTTCCGATGATTCCGGCAAGATTTTCTCCAAAATATTCTGTTTTGATCTCTTCAGCATACGTTTTGCTTACTGTTGTAACCTTGGTGGAAAACGCTATTCCTGCCTTTAAGAAATTTATATTATCATAAAATTCGATTCCGTCATTATTGAAATAGTCCCAACTAAGACCGATTATTTCATCTATCATATCCTTTGGAAACACGCCTTGATATTTCAGATTATGAATAGTCATAATAGTATGCATATCTTTGTAAAAACCTTTATTTCTGTAGTGTCTATAATGAGCATCCAGAAGAACAGGAACAAGTCCGGTATGCCAATCATTACAATGAATTAAATACGGCTTAAAATCAATAATAGGAAGAACCTCCAATATAGCTTTACAGAAAAATGTAAACCTCTCGCCATCATCAGGTTGACCATAATAATAGCTTCGATTAAAAAAATGCTCATTATCAAGAAAATAGTACGGAACTCCCTCATGCTCCAGCTTAAAAATACCGCAATACTCGCGTCGCCAAGATAAATCCACATAAATATATCCCAAAAAAGACATCTTATTAAGGTATTCCTGCGGTATCTGGAAGTATTTTGGCATTACAACACGCGCATCCATGCCAATCTTTCGTAGAGCCTTTGGAAGAGAGCCTGCAACATCAGCTAAGCCTCCTGTCTTTGCGAAAGGCGCTGCCTCTGCGGTTGCAAACCAAATTTTTATCCGTTCCATTTTTTGTCCTCCTTTTATGGCACAAGCAATACATAAAGCGGTCTTCACACTGCTATTATTCTATATCATAATTAATCATTATTATGATTATACCACGACATTTATAAATACAACCCAAAATTTTTTATGCCCAGCCAAACAGTCGGAAAATGCCGGTTACAATTAAACAAGCGGTAATACCCATAACAGTTGGCAAAACAAACGATAGGACAGTCCAACGCATACTTCCGGTTTCTTTTTTAATAGACCATAATGTTGTTCCGCATGGAAAATGCATCAATGAAAAAAGCATTACACATATTGCTGTAAGGCCGGTCCATCCATTTGATGTTAATAAACCTCCGAGCTTTGCTAGACTTTCATACTCTAGTATGCTTCCGGCC
>DAIPML010000127.1:0-9426 GCA_036768735.1 Clostridiales bacterium
GTAATGCCCGGTTATGGTTTTGGCATATTGCGTGACGGTTCAGCGCCTTATGAAACAGAAATCACAACCAGTCCTTTCAAGCAGCCGGATCCGCCGGATCCGAATGATCCGATAAAACCTAGTTTAATCCCGGGCGCAGGAACAAAAGTATCTGAATTTGCAAGCGGCGCAGTACAGTTAGACGCATCACCCGGATACGGTTCAACTCCACTACCGGATGGTGCTACTTTGACATCAAAGTTCACAATACCATCGGATGGCTATTATTCAATTGAAATTAAACCATATATGGCTAATACCTATGGAATTTATGACATTTATTTAGATGGGAAAAAGGTTATGACGTTTGACTTCTATGGTACTTCTGGTGTTGATTCTCCTTCTTTCATAATATCTGAAGGTGATATTGATGCAGGTTTGCATGAAATAAAATTTGTACAGGTCGGCTCAAACCCTGAGGTTACAAGTGTAAGAAAGAAAATGGGTCTTATGACTATAACCCTGTATAAATATACATATGGTGAAGATACTCAACGGGATATATGGATGTATTACGGAGACACACAAGGCGAAGCAAGCCACAGAGATCAGCTTAACCTTGGCATACATGGTTATGGTACTGATTTAGCACCTGACCTTGGAGCTGCAACAGACAGCACAACCCAAAAAGAAAAGGATGAATGGCTTTCCAATACAATCAGTCACAATACGGTTGTTGTGGATCATAATGGCCAGCAACAGGCGGAAAGCGGAAACCCCCTACGCTTTGATAATTCTGACAGTGTTCAGGTAATTGAGGCGGAGTCAGCGGATGCATATCCTCAGACAGAGCTTTATCGCCGTTCAACAGTTATGATTGAAGTTTATGACCAGTCATACAGTGTAGACTTTTTCAGAATAAAAGGTGGAAATGATCATACTTACAGCTTCCACAGCGCAGCAGGAGCTATTACGGAGGATGGCTTGAATCTTACACCACAGAGCTCGGGAACATATGCCGGTGAGGATGTAGATTATGGAACCGGAGATGATGGTTCCGGGTACCAATGGCTTGACAATGTAAGAAAAGATACAGATCCGTCAGACAGATTCAGCATAGATTACAGCATAAATAGCAGTTTATTACCTCCTGAACAGTCAGATGTTCATGTTAGGCTAACAATGGTTGGTGAGTACGACGATGTGGCTGTTGCTACAGGTTATACCCCAAATAAGGATGGCAGTCCGAACAGTATGGAATACGTTCTGGCTCACCGAACAGGAAGCGATCTTGAAAGCGTGTTCACATCGGTAATTGAGCCTTACAAGGGTTCAAAAATCATTCAATCCATTGATGAAGTTGAAGTAACAAAAGACGGGAGCACTGTTTCAGATATGGAAGCAAGAGCAGTGAAGGTTACGCTGACCAACGGACGAGTTGATTATATTATCAGTGCTCTTGATAATGCTAACACCTATGAAATAGACGGTAAGATCAGCTTTAAGGGAATATTGGGTGTTTATAGTGTAACAGGTGGAAGTAATGCTATACGCTATTTAAATGACGGTACATTAATTGCCGGAAAGCATTATATTAACAGTGAGATATGTGGAAACGTAACCGGATTTACACAGGGGCTTTCAAAAGAAAATGAATTGTCTTTAAGCTTTGATGTTCCGTACGATGCAAACGATTTAATAGGCAAATATGTTCACGTGTTTGACGGTGGAGAGCAGTGCGGAGTATATAAAATAGAAGGCATCGTATCCCAAGAGACAAATGATGTAACTATTAATGTTGGTAAAGCATCATTTATTAAAGGATACGTAAACGACAACGATTTTGAACAAGGATTCACATACAACATAAGCCAGGGCAACAGATTTAGCATCCCTCTTGGATATATGTCGGGACCTAGTGCACTGATTACAGGAATTAATGTAACGGGTATTGATGGTCAAAACACCATTAATTTAGGCGATACATTGCAGATTGTTGCAGAGATCGAGCCTGAAGATGCTGTGATTAAAGATATAGCCTGGAGTATAGTTGATGGTGATGGTGTTGCAAGCATTAATTCAAATGGTCTGTTTACACCGACTGCAAAAGGTACAGTAACTGTCAGAGCTGATGCTTTGGATGGTTCAGGTGTTTACGGAGAAGCTGTTATTACTATTACAGAAAACAGACCTCCTATAATCAGTCCGTTGATCGTGAATTTTGATCTTGACGAACCAAATGATATTAGCACCGAGATTGGTTGGCGTAGAGCAGCATCAGTAATTGATGTAGTGTATGATTCAACAAACCTGGAGATAAATACTGACTATGTTATCAGCGAAGACCTCCTGACCATCAATAAAAACTTTATTTTGGATTTAAATCCATCCGAAGATGATAAAATGGTATTTGATATTGTTTTTGATACTATGGATACCGTAAGCCTTTCGGTTTATGCGGTAAGTGACTACATTCCAAGCTGTGACACTTCACTTAGTGATTTAACAGTTGGAGGAGAAACAATTGATGGCTTCGCGGCAGATAAGACATCATATGAGTTGACTCTACCATACGGTACGGCAATAGCACCAACAGTGGACGCAGATGCAAATGATCCGAAAGCTTCGATAAAAATAACACAGGCGGCTACACTACCGGGCAATGCAACAGTACTGGTAACCGCTGAAGATAATTCGACAGTAACTTATGTTGTTGCGTTTGATTTAGCTGAAAAGCCAAACACTGTACCAAACCGTAAATCAAACATACCCGAAGAAAAGGCAATGACCGTGACAGTAAACAATCAGGTAACCTTCGACCTTTCGTCCATATTTGAGGATGCTGATGAAGACCCATTAAATTATAAAGTATCTATAGATGGTGCGGCTATGGTTGAAATTGATGCTATTTACAACTATACCCCTGCTGAGACAGGTACTGCTACGTTAGTATTTAGAGCTAACGATGGGAAACAGGATTCAGTTGACGTATACAAAGTGATTTTAACAGTGGATATTCCTCAAGATGAGGAGAAATATAACCTGACAATTACAGCAGGAGCAGGCGGAACAATAACAGAAGGTGTTAGTGGAGAGTATAAAGAAAATGCTACTGTAAGCATTAAGGCAAAAGCTAACGAAGGTTATCGGTTTGACAAATGGACATCAATTGAAGGTGGAGCCTTTGCAGATGCAAATAGCGCAGCCACGACTTTCACAATGCCTGCAAATGAAACTACCATTAAGGCTAATTTCATAAAAGTCGAAGATGAAGATGAAGATGAAGACGAGGATGAAGACGACGACAACGGAAGCGGTTCACAGCCAATAGAAACGTCTACTCCTACACCTGTCACACCTACACCAACGCCGATTCCACAAGCACCCGTTTATGAAGCGGTTGTTTCAGAAACAGGTGTAAACATAGCTTCACAGCCTATTGATGTTGATTTGGAAGCAGGAAGAGCAACAGTTGACATGGAATCTTATGAAGGTGAACTTTTTGGAGATGAAGAAACAGCGGTTATCACTATACCGACTATACCGAATGTGAATGCATACACGCTTAATCTTCCTGCATCATCATTGTCAGGTGGTGAGAGCTCACTAGCACTCGCTACCGAAATAGGCAGAATAACTATTCCCGAAAATATGCTGGATAATGTTCACACAAGTGGCGGAGAAATTGCCGGGATTACTGTAAGCAAGGGCGATAAATCTCAATTATCCGATGATGTTAGTAGTGTGATAGGAGAACGACCGCTAGTACAGCTTACTATGACAATCAACGGACAGCATACGGAATGGAACAATCCAAATGCAACCGTAACTGTTGAAATTTCTTATACACCAACTACTGAAGAGCTTAAAGATCATGAACACATAGTCGTTTGGTATATTGACGGCAGTGGAAATGTTATTTCAGTCTCTAATGGACGATATAATCCAGAAACAGGAACTGTGACTTTTAGCATTAACCATTTCAGTTATTATGCTGTTGCATACGTGCATAAAACCTTTAGCGACATAGGTGATAAGGTATGGGCAAAGAAACAAATTGAGGTTCTGGCATCTAAAGGTATTATAAACGGCACCGGTGAGAATAAATACTCACCTGATTCCAATATTACCAGAGCTGATTATCTACTGCTGCTTATTAGAACTTTTGGTTTGACAGCAGATGTTAGCAGCAATTTTGATGATGTGGAGCCGGGAACTCATTACTATGATGCGGTTGGTATTGCTAAAGAATTGGGTGTTACAAATGGAATTGGAAACAACAAGTTTGCTCCAAGGGAAAATATATCACGTCAAGACATGATGGTTCTGACAGCCAGAGCTTTGGAGAAATTTAAAGAGTTGAACCTAACAAGCGATATTACAATTTTGAACAAATTCAGTGATAAAAATGAAATCGCTGGGTATGCAGAAGAAAGCTTAGCCACGCTGGTTAAAGAAAGTCTTATTATAGGAAGCAATAATATGTTGTTCCCTAAAGACAATACCACCCGTGCCGAAGCTGCCGTATTTCTATATCGAATATTCAACCAATTCCCTAACTAAACACATTTGTTTCTCGTAAGAGATTGAAAAGTAAAGAAGCGTGTGTTGCCTAATATTTAGGTGGCACACGCTTTTTTTCTCCAAATTTAGGACAAATAACTGAGTAGCTTCAACTTTTCCTTTTTGAGTAGAGTGTATAGCATTCAAATCGAAAAGAATAAGAACAATAAGTTTTTTGCTTCGCAAAAAACGAGTCTAAGCAATTTCTTGCGATATTATTAAAATGGTAAAAAGCAGTTCTTTTTATGCAACATTTATAAAAAACTATCTTAAAACAAATGAGAATTTATACAAATCAACAATAAAAAAATAAAAAAACATCCAAAATCGTCATATGAGAATAATCATAATAAGTTGACTGGAGTTGATATTAAAGGGTTTAAAGAAAAATGATGATTTTTCTAACCGATTTATTGACATTGTTTTAAGTATACCAGCAGAATATAATTATCATGAAGAGAAAAGATGAGCGCGCATCTTTGACCTATATGTTGCATTAGTGTATGCCATATGAAAATTATACAAGACTAAAAAATCTACATTATAATATCGCTTAATATTTTATTCACAAGTAACAAAAAATAGTAACAACAAAATTTGAAGAAATTAAGAAGGAGTGAATTAATCATTATGAAAAGAAAGATGGTATTAGCTTTTACAATTTTACTTACATTCTCGATGATTTTGTCCGCTTGTACATTACCGGCAACACAGAACACCACTGCGCCTGTTGCTGAGGGCACAACAGCGGCTCCTACAACTGCAAAACCGACAGAACCTGAAAAACCCGCAAAACTAAGACTTTTTTATGTAACACAAGGTAATTCAATTAAGGAAGATTTTGATTTTGCCGATAACCAAATACTAAATGTAATAACTAAGGCAGCGAATGTAGAAATTACAGAGGTAATAGTTCCACCGTGGTCTGATACAAAAACAAAATACAATTTAATGATGTCCTCAGGTAACCTTAGCGATATTATTCATTTTAATGGTGTTGATACACTTATTAATGATGGTGAAAACGGTGCGTTTCATGATTTAACTGACTTTGTAAAAAACAATAAAACAGTAAACGAACGCTATGCTCCATATTTTAAACAATTACAGGCTGATGACGGAAAAATTTATGCTTTGCGTACACTTCCGGTTGATGGCGATCTCAACAGCTCAATGTTTGTCAGATGGGACGTGCTTCAGGATCTGGGATATACAGCGCTTCCAACCACCCTTGATGGATGGCTTGACGCTATGAGAGCACTTAAAGCAAAATATCCTGATTCAGTACCATATACCACCATGGACAACTTCCACTTCTGTGAATTTATATTTAACTGCTTTGGAATATCCGGAAGAGGAATTGGCTGGCAGCAAAATTTTGGAAAGGTTATCCATGCGTTTGAGCATCCGTTATATAAAGATGCTTTGAAGGTGTACAAAACAATGCTTGAAGAAGGCCTTATGGATAAGGAATTTATTACAAGCAAGAGAGCTGATTTTGATGAAAAGAGATACAATAAAAAAGCATTGGTAAACCAACAGAACCTTGGTATGGCAATGGTATTCTTCCCAAACTACATAGATAAAGGAATACTTGAAGCAAGATCCATCCCTGCTGAATGGCCTTTAGTCGATGATCCTCGCGTTGATCCTAACGCTGTTTATGAAGGAAAGCTTGCCGTAGGTAATACGGGATTGTCAATAGCTTCAACCACAAAAGAATTAGAAGGCGCAAAAAGATTTGTTGAACAGCTTCTGACAAAAGAAACAGAATTATTATGTACTTGGGGTATTGAAGGCATTGACTACAATGTTGTAAATGGCGAAAAGATAGAAGTTATAGATGATAAGTCAGGCACACAGGGTCTTTCCGGAAGCTCTAGGAGCTTATATCGTTTCCTCTTTGGTAATAATACAAGAGTAAATATTGCGAAATCATTCCAGGCTGGGATTAATAAGTTAAGAGCAAATGTACCCGGTATAACCGAAAAAGAAATTGAAGATTATACAAAATTGTGCTGGTCACAATATGACAAGATACTTGATATTAATGCCAAACAACCTTCAAAAGCTGCATTTACTTACTTTATAATTCTTGAACCCGACACTAAGTCAAGAGCAGCTGAAGCAAATGCTGAAGCAACTGCAATTGCAGCAAAAGCTATGAGAGGCGACATATCATTTGAAGAATTTGATGCACAGGCTGCTACATTCCTGAAAAAATACCAATTCATCACAGATGAATATAACCAAAAAATGCCTGCAGCTCAAGCAAAAGTTGATTAAGAAACATAGTTAATTAGAAGACAACCTATAAAAATATACCGGGGGTTTAGTAATATAAGCCCCCGGTATATAAGAATATTAATATATGTTGAATTTAAACTCAACATATATAGACCATTAATTGGATGCATGCGCAACTTGTTTTGCATAGCCAAAAAGAGATGACCTTCGGTCGGATATCTTTGGTAACGTTATGTAAGCAAAATGCAGCACATGCGTGAGGTAAATTGAAAAAGAACTCGAATAATATATATTGGAATATTTGTGAAATTTCTTTTTCAATTTGTATAGACAGGTATTTGAATGTACATCTATAGTAGTAAATCTGCCGAAGTGATATGCGTAGCTTAAAGGATGGTTTTTCGTATTGATCACTATGGTGGTTTCAAGGTCAGATGTTCAGAAAATCCATTCACATATAGGCAGGAGGTAACCAAGTTGGTTAAAAACGCAGACGAATTAGCTCTTACAGTGAAAAAGCAGCAGAGCTTAAAAAGAAGCCACGGCTTCAGTAAAAGTCGGGATATTCCTTTATATTTGCTTCTTCTACCCGGGGTTCTGTTACTCTTTGTATTTAATTACATACCACTTTTCGGGGTTGTAATTGCTTTTGAAAATTATGTGCCATTTAAAGGCATAATGGGTAGCGATTGGGTTGGATTTAAAAATTTCGAATATTTTCTTTTGGATAGAAAATTTTGGAGCGTTCTACAAAATACAGTTGAAATTAATTTATTACATTTAATCTTTGGCTTTCCGATTCCAATTATGTTCGCATTACTCCTAAATGAAATATGGTCAACGAAGTTTAAAAAAATAGTTCAGACAGTCAGCTATTTACCGCACTTTATTTCTTGGGTTGTTGCTGCAGGTATATTTTTATCAGTTCTTTCTCCAAGCACAGGTCTGGTAAATGTATTCTTACAAAATGTTCTTGGGATTGAACCAATTCACTTTCTAACCATAGAAAAACTCTTTCGACCAATACTTGTTGTAACCGGAGTGTGGAAAGGGTTTGGTATGAGTGCAGTTTATTACTTGGCAGCTCTTTCATCGATTGATGTACAGCTATATGAGGCAGCGAAAATTGATGGTGCAGGTAAAATAAGACAGACCTGGCATATTACTTTACCCGGAATAAAAAACATAACGATTGTTCTATTGGTTTTACAGGTTGGTTCTATGGTATCCATAGGCTTTGAACAAATATTCCTGATGTATAATCCGCTTCTTTATGAAATAGGTGATGTCATCAGCACCTATACATATCGGCTCGGTATAGAACAAGCACGTTTTTCACTTACATCTGCAATAGGTCTTACTCAGTCTATTGTAAACTTTATTTTGGTATACTCCACAAATCGGCTTTCAAAGGCTGTTGCTGGATGGTCGTTATGGTAAGAAGGGGAGATAGAGATGATAAAAAGAAGCACAGGTGAGGTAATATTTCAGGTTGTAAATGTAACTATTATGTTGATGATTATGGCATCTATAATCCTTCCGTTGATGAGTATATTCAGTCTGTCAGTAAGTGACAGAATTGCAGTTTCGACTATGAAGGTTGGGCTCCTGCCGGTAGGTTTTAATTTAGGTGCATATACTAAAATATTGAGTAATGCGTTATTCCAGCGCTCCTTAATTAACACAGTGGGCATAACGGTCTTTGGAACCGCCATATCTATAATTGTTATAACCATGATGGCATACGCTATGTCAAAACAGTATTTCTTTGGTAAAAAGTTTATTACCTATTTTATGATTATAACAATGTATTTTTCAGGTGGTCTTATTCCATCGTATTTGCTTATGACCAAATACTTAAAGCTCGGAAACACCTATTTAGCATATATACTACCGGCGCTTGTAAATGTTTTTTATGTTATTGTTATAAGAAGCCAGATAGAAGCAGTTCCAGGAGAGCTTTTTGATTCGGGAAGCATTGATGGTGCCGGTGAAATGAGGATCTTATTTAATATAGTTCTTCCTGTTATAGCTCCTACAATTGCAGCTATAAGCATGTTCCTTGCTCTTGGAAAATGGAATATGTGGTTTTCAGTTCTTCTATATGCAACGGATAAAAAGATGTGGTCATTACAGTTTTACCTAAGAGAAGTCGTTTTTGCAAGTTTCCTGGAATCGACTACGCTGACTACAGGGACCTCAATAGATGCGGAGGTAATACCTTCAGAAAATATGCGGATGGCTTCAATAATACTTGTAGCTTTGCCTATAGTAGCAATATATCCTTTCATACAAAAATATTTTGTAAAGGGTATTATGGCAGGTAGTGTTAAGGGATAAAAATGTGTGTTGGAAGTTCAATGAGTGCTTGTGCGAATTGCGCACTAAAACGCTTGATTTCAAGAGATGAAATTATGGAACGAAATTTTCTATGCAAGAAACGGGGTTTTACAGTTTCTTGCATTATGATTGTTTCCCAGAAAGTCGTGAAACGACTTTTTCTGCAGGTTTATATGCAAGAAATTGCAGCTTGCTGTAACTTGGTGCAATCACAATATGGTTATCCAGCCTTCTTTCGAAGGCTGATGAAATTTAAGATATCTTAATTTTCACCGGAAAGTCACTTCGTGGTTTTCC
>DAIPML010000128.1:0-9392 GCA_036768735.1 Clostridiales bacterium
TGAGGCAGGGGTCTTAGGGCATTTGATAAATTTTTTGATTTTACTGACCTCGTTGGCATGAGATGCCTTTGGTATTGCCAATGGTTCGTTAAGTCTTAAAGCCGTTGATTCTGATATCAATAATTTTCTAGAGACGTCCATCTCTGAGTTTTCAGGCTATAAGGGTTATATTGTCTACATAGTGGAGTAAAATGCATTTTCGGACATTTCGGATTCCATCCGGATGATAAAACTTGTAAATGGAAAGTATTTTTTACTTATATTAGCGCTGGCTTTTTACCTAGAAGGAAAAAGAGCAAGTAAAGAACATGAATAGAATAATATTGATAGATTCACATGTTCCAGAATAAAAGGATTTGAAATAATTGATATGGGGAAAACAGCTGATGCCTTGGAATCAGCTGTTTTAAACTTTTAACATCAAATGTGAAGGTTAAAACTTTAAGATATCAAATAAATTTCAATACGCCTTGCGTAAAACCATAATACTATATTCCCTGAAAGATGTAAAACGAATATAACAATAATTATTGCAGTCTATGCAAACTGTTTTATCCCTAATACTGTGATGTATGCATATATCAGATGGTTGACGATTGAGGTTTTCCAATAGACGGACAAGCAGGAAAAGGGCATTGCATGATGACTTAAAAACTATAATACGCCCATATAGGATAACTTTGAATTGCTAATGGCTGAAGCACTTGTCAGGGCTACCATGCGCTTCAACTACCTCAAATGGATAGTATCTAGTGTAAAAAATAATATATTATCAAACTATTGACAAATGCAATTATTGATGATAAATTTAATATATTAAATAATGATTTTTTAAGACGAGAGGAGGTGAATCGCATGAAATATTTTGAACTGCTAATAACCTTCGTGATTAAGCAAGACATTCACTTCAGCCAAGCCCATGAATTTTTATCAAAGGTTATATCAAAAGCCATGCTGTTTAATGAAGAATTAAAAGTTAAACATATGCAGCGTGAAATAAAGAATTATGTGTTTGGATTGCCCTACCCTGTTAATAAGGATTTGAAAATCTATCAGGCTAACCATGCATTTGTGTTTAACATCAGAAGCTTTGATGAAAGCTTCCTGTTAACCATGAAAGAGATTTTGTCCGCTTATGATTGCGGAATCAAAGTACTGATGTCGCAGGTTGTGCAATGCCGTTATTCATTTATTGAATTTTTGGATACATTGACACCTGTTGTTGTAACCATAGACGGCAGATGCTGGACACATGAGGATGGTATGGCATTATTGCAGCAAAAGCTACATAACAATACCGCAAGAAAGACTAAGATGGTTTTCCCCGGCTTTATAGAACCTGAGCTGAACTTTATATGCGGTATGGAACTGATCAGCAGAAAAATGATTTCGATCCCCTATAAAAATACAAAACTTTTAGGTACAAAATTAAGGCTTTACATTAACAGCGATGAAACTTCACAGAAAATGGCATTTACGGTTATGGGGGCAGGAATAGCAGAAAAAGGAAGTTTGGGAATGGGATTTTGCGCAAGCAGAAAGTAAAGGAGGTGAGAAACTATGTTGAATGAACTATTGTTTTCCCTAAGAGAAAGGGATGAGGTAGCGGTGCTTGCCACAGATGCCTATACACTGAAGGAGGGCTTATACATATGTTTGAATGGTGACACTTATCAGGAATTATTTATAGAAAAAAATAAAGAGTATTCCGGTGACTTGTATGAGCTTATAAAAGCCAGGGACTTTTACAGCAGCTTGACAGAAATGAATAAGCCAATTGATATGAAGAAAAAAATTCATAGCAATAATATTTTCACATTGTTTTTTAAAGTTCCCGATATTAAAAAATTGAAAGATGGACAATTCAATATTTGGGATTTGCTCTCGTGCAATCAGCATATAGAAAGATATTATGATTATCTTCTGAAATGGTATGGTAGTAATCAGGATATATTGGATAACGCACAGTTAAGACCATTTTCTCAGTCTAAAATTATCCAAATGAGGGATTATATAATATCCAAATTGAAGCTTATACAGGAGCGTGTCATGCAGAATAACGTAAAAGCCGGAAAGTATATAAAGGTTTTTTGCGAGGCAGCAATTGAGGACTATATGCATGCAAGCAACTTG
This sequence comes from Clostridiales bacterium, assembly GCA_036768735.1. Classification (GTDB taxonomy): domain Bacteria; phylum Bacillota; class Clostridia; order DSM-8532; family DSM-8532; genus JAAYGP01. Next base: position 2,134 of record DAIPML010000128.1, read on the forward strand.
TATCTTATTCCAAAAATATTTAATAAAAACGATTACAATATAAAAATAGGCGAAAGGATATTTGGGCTTTCAAATTTTAACATGGGAACCAATTCAAAAAAGCCATTTTTGGAGCATAAAACAACTGCTTACAATGTACCTTTCAGAATAAACCTTGAAGATGCTCTAGATAGTTACCGTCTTTCAACCTGGCTTAATTCACAGAATATTGAAGGAAAAAGTATTGACTCGGGTTATTTGACCTTTGAAAAAGATTCGGGCTGTTATCTGCAACAGAAGATAAATTCCGGGGAAGCCGCTCAATATATCCATTTTATAAGAGGGAAAACCGGACCTGAAATTGATGACTATGAAATCCTGCCACAGCCCCAAAAGGAGATGGACAGACCATTAATAACTTATAATTATTTAAGTCTACCGGAGTACGATGTCATAACAATCATAGAGATAGACAAGCTTGAGAGTGTTATTGATGAATACTTTTTTAACGGAAATTTGACAAGAGGTTATTATTATAGTCCATCAATAAAGGAAGGCTATTTTACAAGCAAGCAGTCATCTTTACTGCATATGTACCGGGATGCTTTTAAAAGCTTTTTTATCAAGTTTGATGATTCGTCCTTTAGGAGAATATTGGATAAGTGCACTCTTGAACTTGTTATCGAGCAATTAAAGCTGTCAGGAACAAAGCATCTGGAGTTAGCGCGCTTTGCTAAAGCGCTAAATTTTAGATTGGCATTACTTGAATATTATGAAATAGGAGGCAAGAAGGAAATGGGAAGTATTATAAATGATACATTCGGCAGAGTGAAATCAAAGGCAGATATGAACGAACCTAAAACTCCGCTGAATTGCGAAACTGACGATGAGTTTTATTTCACAGCAGGGCAGCTTGCACGTTATTTACTGAGTCTGAGCAAAGCTCAAAAGGTTAGCTATAGCCTTATAAATCCTTTATTGAAAGCAAATAACTCTTCAAGAGTTAAAGATGAGCTCAACAAACTTATTCAAAAATACGGCCACGATATTGAAGTATGGTCGTCAGGTATGAGAAGCAGATTTGACAATATGCAGAGTATGGTGAACTCATATGACTGCGAAAGCGGGTCTATGACGGATATGCTTCTTGCCGGGTTTGCTGCCCCCAATATTATCTATATGAAAAAAGAGGAGGGAAAATAATATGAAAATGGAACAGAGAGTTTACGGTGTAGCTTCTGTTAGAAGCGTTATGTCAAACTGGAATGCTGACATGACCGGTAATCCGAAGAGTGTGCTGTCTGGTGAAATATTTGGAAGTGACAAGGCTTTTAAATTCCCGATTAAAAAAATGTGGCAGTTGCAGGGTGAAAAGGTAATGTATATAAAATCTTTCAAAATTGATGAGTCGGCTGATGAAAAAGGAAAATTGCAGCCAAAGGATTTAAATGAGAGATATACAGAGTTATTTGGTCCATTGGATGAAAAAACACCCGCTAAAGAAGTTTTAAAAAATTTATTTTCAACTATTGATGTATTAAACTTTGGAGCTACTTTTGCGGAAAAGAAGCAGAATATCAGTATTACAGGTGCAGTGCAGGTTGGTCAGGGGTATAACAAACTGGAAAGCACAAGCGTTGAGGTTATAGATATCCTTTCACCATTCAGAAATTCTAACGAAAAAAGTGAGGAAAAGCAGGCTTCAAGCATGGGCAAGAAAGTTGTTACCGATGAAGCGCATTATTTTTATCCGTTTTCAGTTAATCCCGAAAATTACAACGATTACTGCACACTTGGCATTGAAGGATTTGAGGGCTATACAAAAGAAGCTTTTGAGAAATTTAAATACGGATGCCTGTATGGTGCTACAGCCTATAATACAAACAGCAAAGCGGGCTGTGAAAATGAATTTGCAATCTTTATTTACTGTAAGCCCGGAAGTAAGCTTTATATATCCAATCTGGACCAATATACAAGTTTTGGAAAGATTGGACAAAAAGCAAGAATTGATTTGGCTCCTGTGGGTGAATTGTTAAAAAACAGCTATGATCAGATTGATAAAATCGATGTTTATTACAATGAGTTGACTGTCGATTTAAATACGGGAGACCTTAAATGCAATGAAATGAGCCTTTATTAGGGGGGATGTATGATGCAGAAAGCAATACGCTTTACTGTCGGAGGAAGAAATGCTCTCTTTAAAATGCCTGATGTTAACTCTAATACATATTACACTTATAACAATATTCATAAAATAGCTCTTCTTGGTATGCTTGGTGCAATACTTGGACTAAGCGGACTGAAAAATTATAAGCTGTTTAATGAAAAAGAGAGAGTATTCCCCGAGTTTTATGAAAAGTTGAATAAATTATCTGTATCTATAGTACCGCTTGCTTCAAAAGGATATTTTCCTAAGAAAATACAGTATTTTAATAACAGCGTAGGATATGCCTCACAAGAGAAAGGCGGGAATTTACAGGTGTTTGAACAGTGGCTGGAAAATCCCGAATGGGATATCTATTTGAAGAATGACGGAGTCGATCTGAACCTATGGGAACAGATGATAAAAATGCTTTTGGAAGGAGAGTGCGTATATCTACCCTATCTTGGTAAAAATGATTTTCCGGCAGGCATAAGTAAACCGAAGCTTTTAGATCTACAAACCGTTTCTTCCTCACACTGCCATTCGATTTTTATTGGGAAGCTTTCCCAATTGGATAATAATGAAACTTTTGATCGAAAACAGCCTTATTATTATACAGAATACGCTCCTGTAGCGTTACAGCCGAAAATTAATTTTTACATTCTTGAACAAACCATATTCACAAATTGCATGATTAACGGCATTGAAAATGTGTATACCGACGGTGAAAGGATGCTTTATTTTATCTAATGAATCGGGCCGGCTTGAGCGAATAAGAGCTTTGGCCGGCCCATTCCATTGCATGATACGGGGGATGATTTATGTATAAACTGATTGATATTGGTGTGCTGATTTCCAGCAATACCTACTTAGCTCATAAAGATGGTTTCAGCGGTCAGGATGAGCTGCTTATCCAACATTTGAAGCTTACCGTAAAATATTTCGATGAGTATCAATGTAATAAGAGTCTGGAGTCTAAAATAAAGAAAATTTTAGAACTGTGTGGATTTGAAAAAGCAGAAATTGATGAGGGGTATAACTTATTTGTAAATGCAGTTTTTTTGCATGATATAGGTAAAATTAATCCCGCATACCAATCTGATGTAATGAAAAACAGAAAATTTAAAGGGAATTATATGTGGAGCAGCGAGCACTCTATTTATTCCGCATATATTTACATAGGCGAACATATAAAAATTTATGGACGGCTTGGAAGAAGGTTGACTTACCTGCTCTATGCTTTCTCATATGTTATTTCATGCCATCATGGAAGACTTGGCAGTCTGGATGGATTTTACGAAAAACTAAAATACTGTGAGATCTCAGAATTTTATGATTTTGATATATCTGAAATACTTGAATCTGTCGATTTCATTGGAACGCAATTGAGCAGAGTAAAGGAAAGTATATTAAATCCTGAAGCGTTTTACATTCTATGCAGGCTACTTTTTGCATGTATTACATCTTGTGATTTCAGTGCCACGGGTGAATATAAAACAAATAATCGCTACAATATGGCACTTATTGATGATATTCGATCTCTTACGGAAAAGTATTACAATGGAAAACTCTACAAAAGCATATCTGCATACAAAAAGAAAGAGCTTACCGGTATTTCCGAAATTAATGACCTTAGAACGGAATTGTTTCTGGAAGCACAAGAGGGATTATTAAAAGATACCAGCGCCAATATTTATTATCTTGAAGCTCCAACCGGAAGCGGAAAAACAAATTGCTCTATTAATCTTGCATTGAAGCTGTTTGAAAAAGATTCAACACTTAACAACCTGTTTTATATTTTCCCATTCAATACTCTGGTAGAGCAGACTGCTGATGTATTGATTGAGTACTTTTCGGAAAATGCAGTAGTTATTAATTCTGTTACTCCTATTGCGAACGAGGATATGAAATCAGAGGAGCTTGATTATGAAGCGCTGTTGATTAACAGAATCAATAATAATTACCCTTTAGTCATTACAACACATGTTAATTTTTTTAACACGCTTTTCGGAGTTAAACGGGAGCAAAGCTTTCCTCTTTTAAAACTGTGTAACAGTGTGGTGATAATAGATGAAATACAGAGCTACAAAAATCGCATTTGGCCTGAGATTATAAGCTTTTTGAACTGTTATGCCCAAGTTTTAAACATAAGAATTATTATAATGTCAGCTACATTGCCAAGGGTGGATGAAGTATTTGGGTTTAAGGGTAATTTTCACTCCTTGCTGTCTGACAGCAGTAAATTTTACACACATCCGCTATTCATGGACAGAGTTATAATAGATACCAACCTGATGAAATATGAAGAGCTGCAGAATGAACAGCTTCTAAATGCTGTTCTTGAGCACAAGAATAAAAAAGTACTTATTGAGTTTATCACAAAAGCAGGAGCAAGGGAGTTCTATAATTTTTGTTTATATAACTGCCCTGAGCTGAAAGATGTTTTATATGAATTGAGCGGTGATGACTGTTCCACAACCAGAAAGGTGATTATAGAAAAGACCAGGGAAAGCAAGTCCATGGTTTTAATTGCGACACAGGTAATTGAAGCAGGAGTCGATATAGATATGGATATAGGCTTTAAGGAGATATCCCTGGCTGATTCGGAGGAACAGTTTCTGGGCAGAATTAACCGTTCCTGCAGAAAAGAAGGGTGTAGAGCCTATTTTTTCAGGAAAACAAGAGTTGGGAACATATATCGGGCAGATTGCAGAACAAATCATACCATAGAGGATGCAAATATTATGGAATATTTAATAAATAAGAATTTTAGAGCAATCTATGAAAAAGTATTAAAGGATTTAAAAGTTTTAAGAAGTAAGAAAAATACACAAAATTTTGAAAGATTAAAGGATATAGCCATTATCCCGGACTTTAAAGAAATTTTTTGCCGGATGCAATTGATCGAGCCGTCCTTTCAGGTTTTTATTCCTTATATTTTTAAATACGAAAATGAAGAGATTAATGGGTATGTTATCTGGGAGGAATATGAACAGCTTACTAATTCCAATGATGGATATGCTCGAAAAAAGATTCTGCTTTCGTCCATAAGAGCCAAAATGTCACCTTTCATTTTTAATATCGAGATGAAAGGACAGGATAAGGATAATATACCTTTCAGTCAATTAGGAGGAATTTATTACATCGATAATGGCGAACAATTTATTGAGAACGGAAAGTTTAACAGAAAGTTGTTTATATCCAGCTTTAGAGGGAGATTTTTATGATAACAGGAACTATTGTGAACTATTATTTTCATTGCAAAAGACAATGCTGGCTGTTCTATAACAGAATTAATCTTGAGGATAATTCCGAGGATGTAAGAATAGGTCGTGTATTACATGAGCTTAAAAATGAAAATCCGCCAGAAACAATGGATAATATCAAACTCGACAAAATCACTCCGGAATATGTAGTTGAAATTAAAAAATCAGATGCGGATTTGGCTGCTGCCACAGCGCAATTGGAGTTTTATCTGTTTACATTGAATAAGAAAGGTATAAACCGCAAGGGAAAGCTGGAGTGCGTGGAAAAAAACAAACAGGATAAGAAAATACATGTAATCAATTTTGATGAAAGTGACATACAAAGGTTAACAGCATTATATCAGCAGATCGAGGATTTTCTTCATACACAGCATCCGCCTGACGCTGTTTTGGAAAAAAAGTGCAGAAGGTGTGCTTATTATGATTATTGTTTTATTTAAATAAGGAGTTAAGTATTATGAAAGAAGAAACACGGTATATTTTTTCTAATGGAGAATTGTTTCAAAAGGATTTATCAATTTGCTTTAAAAATGAAAAGGGCAATTTCTATATTCCTGTGAAAGATACCAAAGAGCTTTACTGTTTCAACGAAATTACATTGAGCACAAAGCTATTGGGCCTGTTGGCTAAGGCTGGTATAGTAGTGCATTTTTTCGGATATTATGAAAATTATATTGGTACATATTATCCTAAGGATTATCTTTTAAGCGGGAGATTAACTGTTAAACAGGCGCTCGCCTATGAAAATAATAGACTTCAAATAGCAAAAAGTATAGTCCTGGGGATTGGAAGCAATATACGAAGTTTATTGTACCATTACTACAGGCATGGGAAAAGTGAGTTAAAACCCCTGCTTGATTGGTTGAGAACAGACTTTCCTTTACAGGTTCAGATTTGTAAAGATATTAAGCAGCTGCTGCGTACAGAAGGGGAAGTATGGGCAAGATTTTATTCAACATTTGAAATAATACTTCCACCGGATTTTGTAATGAGTAAAAGGGTGAAAAGACCACCGGATAACCCTATTAACGCATTGATCTCATTTGGAAATACATTATTATATACAAAGACTATATCGCAGATTTACCATACTCATTTGAACCAGACTATTTCATATCTGCATGAGCCAGCTGAACGCAGGTTTTCATTGAGCCTTGATTTATCGGAGGTATTTAAGCCAGCCATAGTCTTTAAAACTATTTTCGATTGTGTAAACAATAGGAAAATAACAGTTGTCAAGCATTTTGATAAAAAACTCAATTATGCTTTGCTGAATAATTCGGGTAGGAAGGTGTTTATTGATGAATTTGAAAACCGTATTAATAAGACCTTTGAGCACAAGAAACTTAAAAGGCGAACCAGCTACAAACAAGCTATAAAAATTGATGCATACAAGCTTATTAAGCATATTATGGAGGGAAAAGAGTTTATCCCTTTTGATATGGAGGAAAAAGTATGAGTACAAAAATTAATTACAATTATGCATTTTTATTTTATGACATAGGTGAAAAGAGAGTAAATAAGGTATTTAAGATATGCAAGAAGTATCTTAAGCATCATCAAAAATCTGTTTTCAGAGGCCATATTACTCCATCCAACCTTATGGCACTGAAAAAAGAAATAAAATTGGTAATAAATGATAATGAGGATTATGTTTCAATTATTAAATTCCTTTATGAAACCAGCTTTGATGAAGAGGTAATAGGTCATAGCCCAAAGGGTGATTGTGAATCGATTTTTATATAATTTCCAAGTGAAAAAATGTAAAACCGGCTGAAATGCTTTAAAAATAACTGTTTTAGCTATTGTTCTTTGATAATTGAATATTTTTAACCTCAGCTTGGAAAAAAACTTATGAAAGGCTTGCGGTT
>DAIPML010000129.1:0-6741 GCA_036768735.1 Clostridiales bacterium
CGTTAGCGGTAAGCGCTCCATTTCACTGCAGTATGCTCGCTCCTGCCGGTGAAAGGTTAAATGAGGAGCTTAAAAACGTTAATATTAACAAAATGAGAGTGCCTGTTCTTGCAAATGTCACAGGTGATATAGTTCATTCAGAGAATTATGTTAAAGAATCATTAGTAAATCAGGTGTCCCGATGCGTCATGTGGGAGGATTGCGTTCTCACAATGATCACAAAAGGTGTTGATACCTTTATTGAAATCGGACCGGGAAAAGTATTAAGTGGGTTTATTAAAAAAATTAACAGAGATGTTTCTGTCATGAATGTAGAAGACATGGCTTCTTTGGAAGCTGTAATATCGGCAGTGAAGAGGTGAGAGGTTTGGATTACACGGGGAAAACTGTTATTGTCACCGGATCAGCAAGAGGTTTAGGAAAAGCAATTGCGGAAAAGTTCGCAGAGCTTGGTGCAAATGTCATAATTAACGGAACATCAGAAACTGTGCTGATAACAGAAAAAGAGTTTTTAGATAAGGGGTATAAAGTAAAAGCATTTATAGGAGACATAAGCTTACCGGAGAATGCTCAGATGATTGTTAAAACTGCAGTTGAAACATTTGGAACAGTTGATGTTCTCGTTAATAATGCCGGCATTGTCCGGGATAAATTACTTATGAAAATGGGCATAGAAGACTGGGATGATGTTTTGAATATTAATTTAAAAAGCGTTTTCCTATGTACAAAGGAAGTTATTAGGCTTATGATGAAAAAACGTCAGGGCAGGATAATTAATATTTCATCGATTATTGGGGTTATGGGAAATGCCGGTCAAGCTAATTATGCAGCCTCAAAGGCCGGTATAATAGGGTTTACAAAATCAACAGCCAAAGAATTGGGATCTCGAGGTATTACTTGCAATGCAGTAGCACCGGGATTTATTGAATCTGATATGTCGCAGCAGTTACCCGATGATATCAAGGAAAATTATATTGCGAATGTTCCTTTAAGAAGGGCTGGGACTCCTTCTGAAGTAGCAGGAGTGGTATGTTTCCTTGCATCAGAGGATGCTGAATATATTACAGGTCAAGTAATCCATGTTGACGGCGGTTTGGTTATGTAATATTATCTTTATGGATAGCAATACTATACAGATATAGTATGTGATTTCTGTCTGGAAGGGGGTGAAAGACGTGGCATTTGATAAAGTTAAAGGGATAGTTGTAGAACAACTTGGCGTCGAGGAGAGTGAGGTTACTATGGAAGCTTCTTTCATAGATGATCTTGGAGCGGATTCGCTAGATATCGTTGAGTTGATTATGGCACTTGAGGAAGAATTTGATCTGGAAATACCGGACAAAGAAGCTGAGAAAATTGCAACAGTTGGAGATGCTGTGGATTATATAAAAGCACACTCCTAAGTTAAGTTGAATAAAGAGAGTCCCACTTGTGGGGCTTTCTTTATTCTTGGCGACTTTCTTAAAAATAATAAACATTTAATAAGATTATTACCCATAAAGCCACAAAGTGACTTTATGATGAAATTTAAGACGTATTAAATTTCATCAGCCTTTGAAAGAAGACTGGATAACCTTATTGTGATTGCATCAGGTTGCAGCTTGCTACAACTTCCTGCAGTGGAACCTGCAGGAAAAAGTCGTTTCACGACTTTCTTGGAAGCAATCCTAATAATACTTATTTTTAATAATCCGTTAGGTTTGCATAGATTAAGGTTTGAAAATTATTTGGATTTGTTTATTAATCCATTACAGTAACACCGGAGGAGGGTAGGATTATGACAAGACGGGTGGTTATAACAGGAACTGGCGTTGTCCATGCATTAGGACAAGGTACTCCTGAATTTTGGAAAGCGATTAAAGAAGGGAAAAATGGAATTTCCAATATAACAAAGTTTGATTGCAGCAGAATAGACACAAAAGTAGCTTCAGAAGTTATAGATTTTGATCCAAACTTATATGTTGAAAAAAAAGAAGCGAAAAGGCTTGATCGATTTACACAGTATGCAATTGCAGCATCTGTTATGGCTGTTAATGAAGCAGGAATTAATATTAAAGATGAGGATTCTTTTCGTATTGGAGTATTGATTGGTTCGGGTATAGGTGGGATCCTTACATTAGAGGAGCAAAAAGAGATTTTAATGGAAAAAGGACCACAGAGGATTAGTCCTTTCTTTATTCCGATGATGATCTCCAACATGGCATCGGGTCGTGTAGCTATACATTTTGGCTACCAAGGATATAATGAATGTGTTACAACAGCATGTGCTTCAGCCAATAATGCAATTGGAGATGCTTTTAATGCAATTCGGTGGGGGATGGCTGATGTAATGGTTTCCGGAGGAACTGAGGCAGCCTATTCAGAGCTTGCGTTTTCCGGTTTCTGTTCTGCCAGAGCTATGACTACGGAAAGCGATCCGGAAATTGCATGCAGGCCTTTTGATAAAGACAGATCAGGCTTTGTTATGGGTGAAGGGGCAGGTATAGTTGTTCTTGAGGAACTGGAGCATGCTCTTAAAAGAGGAGCAAATATCATAGCCGAAATAGTAGGTTATGGTTGTACATGTGATGCATACCACATAACAGCGCCTCATCCGGACGGAATTGCAGGAATGAAAGCAATGCAGTTTGCTATTCAGGACGCCGGTATAAAGCTGGAAGAAGTTGGGTACATAAATGCCCACGGAACTTCAACGCCACTAAATGATACAATTGAAACGATGGTTATAAAAAAGGTTTTTGGAGAACACGCATACAAGCTTGCAGTTAGCTCAACAAAATCAATGACAGGTCATCTTTTAGGTGCGGCAGGCGGCATTGAGGCGATAATTACCGCATTTGCTATTAAGGAAGGTTTTTTACCTCCTACAATACATTTGGATACACCTGACAAAGAATGCGATTTGGATTATGTTCCTAACCATGGGAGAAAAGCTGATATTCAATATGCTTTGTCAAATGCTCTTGGTTTCGGGGGACATAATTCGGCTATTATTTTAAAAAAATACGAATAGAATTGCAAGAAATAAATTATATTTTCTTATTTTGCATTGCATATGAGAGTTTACTTTCATATGCAAACCCACTTTTTTAAGCATCTGATGCTGTGAATCCTATGAAGCATAATGCTATTCGGGAAGCATGCTTCAGATGCTATAAATTTTTTACACAGCTAAAGCTGTTGTGCAATGCTAAAATACGTGGCATAAATTAATTTGTCAACCCGTGGCGTAAAGCGTATTTTGTAAGCAAAAACGCGCAATGAAGGTGCTAAAGCGCCCGCATATAACGGGTCGAGGCTTGAGGTGGTTCCAGCTTTGAGGTTATCAAAAATAATTGAATTGGGAGGAAGGATTTTAATTGAATATTGATGATAATGTAAAAATGTTAGAGGATAGTATTGGTTATGTTTATGAAAACAAGAATTATGCACTAATTGCTCTAACCCATAGCTCTTATGCATATGAGCATGGAAATAAAGGCTTTTGCAGCAATGAACGGGTGGAGTTTTTAGGTGATTCGGTTTTAAATTTTATTGTAACAAATCGTTTGTTTAGAGAGGCTTCCGATATGCCTGAAGGAGAAATGAGTAAAATGCGAGCATCAGTTGTATCGGAAGCGTCTTTATCAAAATGTGCTAAAAAGCTTAAGATCGGGGATATTCTACTCCTTGGAAAAGGAGAAAGAATTATGGGGGGCGGAAAACGGAATTCCATATTAGCGGACGCAATGGAGGCTATTATAGGCAGCCTTTTCTTGGATTCAGGCTTAACAGCAGCGGAGGAGTTCATCTCACAATACTTGAGTGATAATTATAAAAAAGCCTTACAAGGCACTCTTTTTTGTGATTTTAAAACAAAATTACAGGAGGAAGTGCAGAAGAAAGGTTTGTTTGCTATTACTTATTCCATTATTAATGAAGTAGGTCCAGATCATGATAAGACGTTTACAACCGCAGTATCCATTAACGATCGCATTATGGGCGAAGGCATCGGGAAAACAAAAAAAGAAGCAGAGCAGAATGCAGCCGGTGATGCACTTGAAAAATGGTTAAGCCAAGAGGTCTCAAACGATGAAAACCCAAGCAATGAAACCTAACAAGATATAAAAGATGATGAATAAGAAAAAACATATTAACATACCAATTTTTATACCTCATGTTGGTTGCCCGCATGATTGCATATTTTGTAATCAAAGAAGAATAAGCGGGCAAAATAAACCATCTTCTCTTTCACAGATTCATGAGATAATTAACAGACATTTAGAATCTGCCAAACCTGAAGATTCATGTGAAATCGCTTTTTTTGGCGGTAGCTTTACCGGGATCCCTGCTATCGAGCAGGAAGAATATCTTAAACTGGCGGAAAGCTATGTAAAGAGAGGATTTGTCAGCGGGATACGTTTGTCGACTCGTCCGGACTATATTAATGATAAGATTCTTGAATTTCTTAAAAAGTATTCTGTAAAAGTCATAGAGCTTGGAATACAAAGTCTTGATATGGATGTGTTAAAAAACAGCAGCCGCTTTTATACGCCTGAGGAAGCAATTAAAGCCTGTAACCTTGTAAAGCAATATGGGTTTTCTTTGGGAGTGCAAACAATGATTGGGTTACCGGGTGATACATTTGAGAAAAGCCTGGAAACAGCAAAAAAAATTATGAGCATAAAGCCGGATATGGTTCGGATATATCCCACATTAGTAATAAGGGACACGGGTTTAGAGGAGATATATGCCAAAGGAGAGTATCAACCTTTGTCAGTCGACGAAGCTGTTTTGTGGTGCAGTAAGATAACTCCAATGTATGATGCAGCCGGAATTACGATATTGCGGATTGGGCTCCATGATGCCGGTGGACTGCAGCAAAAGAGCGATGCAGTAGCAGGACCGGTGCATCCTGCCTTTGGCGAACTCGTCTACTCAAAAATATGGCTTGACAAGGTTATAAAAGAGCTTTCAAGCTATGGAAGCATCGAAGGGAAAAACCTTATCATACATGTTCCCCCATCTGAAGTTTCGAAAGCTTCAGGTCAACATAGAAGCAATATTGCTTTTCTAAAAAAGCATTTTAATTTGTCTAGTGTTAAAATATCGCCTGATAATGCTAAGGCTTTGCCTGATAGTGTCAAAATATTGCCTAATAAGGATATGAATAAATCTTTCCGTATTGAATTTCATTAGGCACTTTACGCTTCTCTTTTTTTGTTAAATATATTGTAAACCAGGAATTATCCGGCTTGTTAAGATGAAGTATTATAGGCTCGAAAGGATTATATTCGTAAGGTAATGTTGATTCATCCGCATATACAAGAAAGCTTCCGCTTGGCAGTATAAATCGTGCATTCCCCGAGGTGTTGCTTAAGGTTGATACATAAAGTGGGTTATAGGGATAGTCAACTTTGTTAACAACAATAGTTACATCTTCTATCGGTTTGTCAGAACTTTGCTCCTTAAGCTTTATTACCAATGAATGAACAGCACCATCGTCTTGTGTAAGCGTTGACACCTGCTGATATTGCGAGGTATTCCCGACATTGCGAATAATTATCGAATATAAATCATGCCTGTATATAATCGAAAGGACTACTGCAATGATTATCAATAAAACAACTGCTTTTTGTGAGATTTTGCTTAACATATTGTTAACAGGTTTAAAGCGGAGGATAATTGCAATGACAAAAAGAACGGTTGCTGATAATAAAAAATAAAGCAGAAGGCTATTAATTACTTTGGAAATAATCGGTTCCAAAAGGACAACAAGATCCGGAGAAACTCTTTCAAACAAGGTTATTACAAGTGGTCTGTGTGAAATTCTGAGTATTAGACCAAAGATAACCAATGATATTGAAGTTGTTGTAAAAGCTATGTAACTATACTTAGCAGGCTTTTTCGATAGGAGGATAATAAAAAGTGTAAATAAGATGATTACGGGATAAAAAGTTTTAAATAATGCATAATTGTTTCGAGTAAAATGAAGCAAAGAATATATATTTTCGGAACCTGATATAAGATAGGACAGCATATATGGGTGAATTTGTGAAATGTCAGGTATATTATTAACCTGCTCAGGTGCTTCGGAAAGAATTGATGCCCGGAAGGATTCCACATTGCTGTTATCTATCGTGATGCTTGAAAAAGACATGTCCTCTTGCGTAATATAGCGAATTACCCCTCCGGCAAGTGACAATAAATTATCCTTTAAAGAGTGGCTATCTATTATAAAACCATTTTTAGTAATATATTCAGATGCAGCATCAATAGAATTCTGCACACGACTGTTATTCATAATGTCAGCATAAAAAGCAGGATTTAATAAAGTAGAGGAAAAAATCCAATACAAAGAAACAGAGAACAAAGTGATACACACTAAAAATATAATAAATATATGAAATATGCTCTTAAAAACCTTCATTATTATCTCCTGAAATAAATGGTAACGCATACGATATAGCCTTAATTTTTTTAACAAGGTTGTTGACTTATTATGTTTATCACATAACAATGTACCCACACCACTCAAGTATTCTACAGTTCTGTAGCTTAAGTAATTTAAGTAATTCCTGTTCGTGGATTGGAGTCCAGGTTACAAGCTAAATTTTTCAGGCTACAATACCACCGAATAAGCTCAGAAAGTCACTTTGTGACTATCTGGGTGATAATAATATTATAACAATAATAGATATGCCTTTTCATATGTAATGTATGGTAAAAATGAAGTGTTTGCAGCCATTAGTTGTGCTTACC
>DAIPML010000129.1:6841-9390 GCA_036768735.1 Clostridiales bacterium
TTTCCTATGAGTTTTCGCCATCGATGAAGCTTGCATTTGTTTCATATAATAGCGCTGCACCTACAGCTGTTGCAAACTCTGCATGCTCAGGTACATGAAAGCGTACAGAATGAAGTCTTGTAAGTCCGTTGAAAATTTCAATCGATTGTGGAACATTAGTTAGATTTCCTGTCAGAACAATGTCTGCTGTACCATCAATTCGTGCTGCAAAGATTGATAAAACACCAATGGTCTGAAACACTAGGTTTATGATCCCAAGGGCTATATCTGGGCTTGTTACAAGGTCACTGATTTTGCCAAAGTTTGATGCAGTCGTATCAGGGGGTAATTCTGCAATTATATTATTAGACATGTCTTTTATGAAGAGATCCACATTCGCAAGGTTACCGCCTTTGGCCATTTCAACAAGATCATCAAAGTGACGAATGTTAAGCATCCTGTTTGACAACCCTAATAGAGTTCCACCGCCAACACCTGTCCCGCCGAGATGGCTTACCTTGGACATTTCTGCTTTCACAAAAGCAGTTCCGGTTCCCATACTTACAATAACAGCATTTGAGAGGTTTGAGAGAAAAAGTCCTCCTAAACCAACAGAATTGAATTCGTCAGTTCTCCCGGTTGGAATACCAAAAATACGTTCACGAACATATGAAGAACCAACACCGGTAACCATAACATGAGAAACATCGTTAAGACTAAGACCATTTTGATTCAGGAATTTACCAAATGCACCATACAACGAGGAAATAGGGTCTGTTGCCTTAACAAGCAAGGGGCTTATAACTTTGTTCCTGTAAAATCCAATTATTTTGGTAGTGCTTCCTCCGATATCAATTCCAATTATCATACTCATGAATGTACTCCTGTCATATATTAGTATTGTTTTATAAATTTTCATTCATTAATCCACATAAATTCTTAAAAATACAAATCCATGGTTTTATTGCTTGTTAATCAATGAATAAGTAACAAAATGCGTTGGGTATCCACTTATCTAATGTGGATACCCAATATACGTATTCTATTGAGTAAACAAAGTGGGCTTTGCCCACACCCCAACATAGGAACTCACAGATGCAAAACATAAATATTCTTGTTTTTTATTAATGTTTTGCATCAGTAAGTTACTAAGAAAGTGTGACTATTTCCTAATCTTCTTAATTGCCAGCACAATAGGCACAGAAAGCAAAATTGAAGATATAAGCTCTGCTATAAAATTAGGTAAAGCTGAAACAAATATATAAATTGAAGCAGTATCTGAAGGCAAACCAATAAAAGATATCAATGCTTCTATATAACGTTTAGCATACAGGATATAAATCATTCCTAAAACACCAATAGTGTTTGTAAGAGTGGCAGCTGCAGCCGATACTCCAATTGAAATTGTCTGCTTTTTCTCTTTGAAAACATTGTTCAAGGCTTTGAATACATAGTGGGCAACAATGCCTATAAGGATACGGGGAAGCACTGAAACCAAAGGATTCAGAAAAGCAAAAGCTATAGGCAGCGCTGATTGCTGTACTGCCGTGTACAAGCTTGTAAGCCCAAATACCAATCCGATAAATGCTCCTACAAAGGGTCCTTCAATTATGGCACCAATAATAACAGGGATATGCATGAATGTAATCTGAACTGGTAGACCGGGAATAAGCATAAAGCCTAAGGGTGTAAAATTCAATGCAATAGACAGTGCCGACAAGATACCGGTAATGGCTATCCTTCTGGCAGAAAAACGTGATCTGTTAACCTCAATATTCATTTTAAATACCTCCGCTCTCATTCCAAATCGGATATAAGTCGAATTTAGAATATAAAATAATTTTGTCCGGTTTCAAAAAAAGAATACCGGCATTTTCAATATAGTAACACAGGAAAGGTCTGCTTTGCAACAGTTTTTTCTCATATTGTCTTCAAGGTCAACTATCCATGCGATGTAGCGGGTGACCATATGGGTCGAGGTTCATGCGGATTTTGACAGCATATCTTTGACTTGTAACCATGTCTTTTATCACAAAAACCATCTACCCATGCATTTTATTGTTGAATTGCAAGCTGAGGTTGGGATATAATTATGTTCTATTGGGAATGTTATTTTGGAGGTTAAAAGTTATAATGAGAACAATTCACATTGATCATATTATTTCCGCAGTTGAAAAGCTATGCATGGATGCCAATTATTACTTAAATGATGATATTTACAATGCACTCATAGAGTCAAAAGATTCCGAGGAATCAGAAAATGCCGTATGGGTTCTTAATAACCTCATTGAGAATTCAAAAATAGCAAGAGAGAACAATATGGCTATTTGTCAGGATACCGGGATGGCGGTTGTATTTCTTGAAATAGGTCAGGATGTTAGCATAATTGGAGGTAATCTAACGGATGCGATAAATGAAGGCGTGAGAAGAGGCTATAAAAATGGTTATTTGCGTTGTTCTGTTGTTAGTAATCCATTAAAACGTTTAAACACCGGAGACAACACTCCTGCTGTTATACACACAGAAATTGTTTCAGGTGACAGACTAAAAATAGAGGTTGCTCCAAAAGG
>DAIPML010000130.1:0-9387 GCA_036768735.1 Clostridiales bacterium
CCAATGTATATGGTATCTGTGACAACCCAAGCGAGTTTAAAAAGGAAATTGCGGATATGATAAACGCAGAACATGCGGAGCTTTCAATGGAGTGTTTCGGTCTTAATCACTTATCTTGGTTTAGAAGCATTAAACATAACGGAGTGGAGATTATTCATGAATTAATTGATTCGAAGGACTTATATGAAAAAACAGAAATGAAGTATTTTGGCAAGGAACTGGTTAAGTCGCTGGGAATGCTGCCAAACGGGTATTTATACTATTATTATTTCAAAGAAGAAGCGGTAAACAATATTAATAAAACCGGTAAGACAAGAGGAGAAAGTATTCTTGATATAAATAGTGATATGACTAATAAATTGTCTGTTCTGAGTGTTGAAAAAGATTTTAAAGAAGTAATGGAGGTTTATCTTAAGTCCTATAACGCAAGGGAAAACAGCTATATGGCAATTGAGTCGGGGACTGCCAGGGAAAAACCACGAAAAGAGCTTAAGGATATGTTGTTAAAGGATAGGTTCGACGGTGGTTATGCAGGAGTGGCTCTTGATTTTATAGAAAGCTACCATAGCGGAAAAGAAAGCGAAATTGTGCTTTCATTTCCTAATTCAGGCTCCATTGACGGTTTGGCCTATGATGACATTGTTGAAATTACTTGTAATGTGAGAAATGGAGCAGTAGAGCCGATAAAAATAGGTGAAGTGCCGAAAGCACAGTATAATCTTATTAAGCAAGTCAAATCCTACGAAAGGCTTTCAGTTGAAGCAATTAATAAAAAAAGCATGGATTTGGCAATGGAGGCACTTATGATGCACCCTTTGGTTAATAACAATAATTTTACATATGAGATTGTAAAAGAATATATTGAAGCGCACAGGGCGTTTATCGGCAACTGGAAGTGATTTTGCGATTAAAATAACGGAGGATAGCCTTATGTATGATGTTATGTGTATCGGACAAACATTCTGCGATTTAATTTTTTCTGATCTCGAAGTTTTTCCTGAGTTAAAAAAAGAGATGCGAAGCAAAAATTTTTATATTAAACCCGGCGGTGCTGTAAACACACCTACCGCATTATCAAAACTTGGCGTTGAAGCTCTGTTTTGCACAACTGTTGGTAATGATATCTTAGGGGAAATAATATATGACAATATATCCGAATCAGGGATCGATTTATCAGCCGTTATTAGGGATGATGCATATAGAACTTCTGTTTCGGCAGTTCTATCAATGGGTGAGGAAAGAGGTTTTGCTACATATTTCGCACCATTTGATTATAAGCGTATAGTGAAAGAGATAGAAAAATATGCACAGTGCTGTACGCATATCCATGCTTATCTGGAGGATTGCCTTCATATTCCTATTGTGGATATTGCCAAAAAATATAATAAAACTCTTTCAATAGACACCGGCTGGGACGAAGCTATAAAATTTGATCATATAAAGCACATTATTGCGGGAAGCACGATTTTTATGATGAATGAAATCGAAGCAATGAGCATTACAGAAGCAAATACAATAGAAGAGGCTATTGAAATGGTTTCTAAGTATGCAGAAATTGCGGTTATCAAGCTGGGAAAATATGGATGCCTTGTAAAGAGAGGTTCAGAAGTTATAAAAGTTCCTTCAATCAGCAGTATTCATGCTGTTGATTCAACTGGAGCAGGTGATTTGTTTGGTGCGGGTTTTATTTACGGACATATAAAAAAATGGAATCTTGAACGTTGTGCAAAATTCGCTACTGCGTCCGGAAACCTAGCGGTAACATTTTATGGCGGCATGGATGAAAGCTATACTCTTGATAAGGTTGAGAGTTTTTATAACATGGTTATCACCCAGAAAGTCACAAAGTGACTTTCTGATGAAATTTAAGACTTCTTAAATTTCATCAGCCTTCTTCCGAAGGCTGGGTAACCATATTGTGATTGCACCAGATTGCAGCGAGCTGCAACTTCCTGCAGTTAAACCTGCAGGAAAAAGTCGTTTAACGACTTTCCGGGGAGCAATCATAACATGATATGACAGTTGATTCTGCTATAACGGGGCAAATTATGCGATGTTCTTTAACAATTTGAAATGACGGAAGAAAAGGGCGGGGGCTCATCTTAGCCTCGTCATATTAAAAAATAATATTTAGGTGGCGCACTATACAATGAATACTATATTTTTTGCTGAGGGCATATTAACTCCCCTGTCTTCAAAGGCTCAGATTTCATATTCTTTTAATATTGACAAGGATTGTTCATGTCTTTATATTGACTTTACATACAGACCGAAATTTCTAAAAAGCCTTGAAAAATCTAAGGAATTAATAATAAATTGTCTTAATAAATTTGAAGATGAAAATGCAGAGCAAAAAGTTCAGGATTGGAAAAAATATAGACCCATATGTAATTTATTAACGGTTACAATAGATGACAGCATGGGTTTTAGAGGGTGTGCACATAGGCATACACCCAACCAACGTTTATTTATTTGCAGTGATTCTGCATCTCCGGGTTTTATTCCGGGGGACATAGCAAAGGGAATATGGAAAGCAACCATTAGCGTCCATGGTGTTATAACCGAAAAATGCCATTATAGCCTATGCATATGGGAAGGATGTAAAAAAAATGATAAAATGGATTCCCGGTGAGCTCCACACACATACTGACAACAGCGATGGAACTATGGATCTTAAAGCGTTGGCATTAAAGTCTTTGAAATTTGGACTAAGATATATTGCGTTAACAGACCATAATACTGTTTCAGGCCATATAAAAATACCGGAAGTCATGAACAGCACCGGTCTTCAGATACTCTACGGAATGGAGTTAACCACATTTTACGGGCACATAGTAGCCCTGGGTGTTCATAAATTTATTGAGTGGCGAGATATATCTATATTCAATATTAAAAAGGCTCTTGGTAGAATTCATAGAGCAGGGGGTCTTGCAGGTATGGCTCATCCATATAGGATAGGTGACCCTGTATGTACAGGCTGCTGCTGGGAATATGAAATAGATGATTGGAGTAATATGGATTATCTTGAGGTTTGGACAGAGGCATTCCCACCCATTATTCCGGGGAACAAAAAAGCCTTTGATTTTTGGACACAGCTATTAAACAGGGGATACAGGATTACTGCTGTCAGCGGAAGAGACTGGCATGGTAATGAGGACGAGAATAGACCAATTGCCGTTACATATCTGGGGCTGGACAATTATGAGGGAGATATTTCTGAAAAGGATTTTCTTGCTGCTGTTAAGGCTGGTCGTACGTGTGTTACCTTAGGTCCTTTTGTGACAATAACATTAAAATTTAATAAATTTAATCACATATATTCCATAGGGGAAACAGTGGCAGCAGAACTAAAGGAAAGAAAAGCCGTGGTAAATCTAAAGTTTAATTTTTCTGAGAGAGAAGGGAAATGGAAGCTTGATTGCAAATCTCTAACAGTAAATATAGTATCGAACAAAGGCATAATCGGAAGCACGGTAGCTTATCCCAATACAACTGACACAGATTTATCAATTAAAATAGATGGGTTAAGATGGATTCGGGCGGAGATGTATGGAAAAATTGCCGGCATAGATACAATGATTGCTTTTACAAATCCCATATATTTTGAGTAGCCGGCATATATATATGTTGACTAGAAATTTAGTCTTTGAGGTGAGGGGATTTCTCTATAACCGATAAATACCCTTTTAAAACAGAGAGCAATAAAGGGAGGATGTGAATTTAAATGTTCAGGTATCCATTGATTACAGCTCATAGCGGATGTGAAAACACATGTCCCGATACTTTAGACTCTATAATGTTTGGCATACATTCGGAGGCTGATATAATTGAAGCAGATGTACGATCAACAGAAGACGAAGTGGTTATCCTTTCGCATAATGATTATATTGAGGTTCCATGCCATGGTAAATTTTATTTTAGTGATCATAAATATGAAGAGATTAAAGCCAGATACCCTCAAATAGTTAGGCTTGAAGATATCTTTGAAATGATACGCAGTAATAACAAGATGCTTAATCTGGACTTAAAGGACGATGCTGTAACTGTTCCTGCTTTAGAGATCGTAAAAGTTAGGAATATGCTTGATTATGTTATTTTCACAGGGTGCGAATGTGAAAAAGCTTCGTATATTACACAAAGGTATAAGGGAACAAGGGTACTTTTAAATTCACAGGATGATATGATAAAGCATAGTGATGTAAATTATAAGGACTTTATTCATAAGACATATAAGGATGCTGTCGGTTCAGCATGTTGTGGTATTAATATCTCATTTGACGCATGTTTTGCTGATTTCATCGATTTTATGACAGTTCGGTTTATGCCGGTTAGTGTATATACCATTGATGACGCGGAAACAATGAAAAAATACATTAATATGGGTGCATATTCTATCACAACAAACTGTATTCGGATGTTATCGAGAATAGTAAGGAGCTAAGATGTCCTTCATACAGCGGAACACACCACAAGCTCCAACCCGTTAACGAAGGAGCGTACCCACCGGAACGCACCACAAGCCTCGAC
Organism: Clostridiales bacterium; assembly: GCA_036768735.1. GTDB lineage: Bacteria > Bacillota > Clostridia > DSM-8532 > DSM-8532 > JAAYGP01. The sequence continues at coordinate 4,528 of DAIPML010000130.1, forward strand.
CCGTTAACAAGGAACCCCATTATAGAAATGGGATATTATAAATATGATAAAGCACAATGTTTAGCTGAAACCGATACCATGTTGCTGAAGAGGAGGTGATTTTAACAGATATCCGGACATCAGGAAGACTTTTTTATGTTTTAAAGTAAGGCAGATGAATAATATATGGGGGTATTATAGATGTTTAAAAGAAGTAAAGCAAAGCTTGTTTTAGCTGTTTTATCTATTTTTATACTTTCATCAGCGGGTCTGCTAAATGTAAATGCGGCATATACAAACTCCGATTGGATGGGTTGGATTAGTGGAAGTAAGAGCCTTACACAGCTTTCAATCCCAGGAACACATGACTCCGGTGCGCTTTATGAGCCGATTCCAGGCATAGCTAAATGCCAGAATCTTACCATAACACAGCAGTTGAATGCGGGTGTACGTTACCTTGACATAAGATGCCGCCACATAAACAACGAATTTGCTATACATCATGGTCCTATATTCCAAAATATGTATTTTGACGATGTTTTGTCAGCTTGCATAGGTTTTTTAAATCAAAATCCTACAGAGTGTATTATAATGGCGATCAAACCTGAGCACACTGAATCTGGCAACACACGTACATTTGAGGAAACCTTTAATGCTTATATGAGCCAAAATCCGGACAAATGGTATACTTCATCAAATATTCCGATTTTGGGTCTGGCGAGGGGGAAGATTGTGCTCGTAAGGCGTTTCCCCGCAGCTACGCTACCAAAAGGGATTGATGCTACTGGTTGGGCTGACAATACAACCTTTGTAATTAATTGCGGCTTAAATAACATCAAAATTCAGGACCAATATGTTGTTCCTGACAATGCTCAAAAGTGGGCTTTGGTTCAGAATATGTACAATGAGGCAAAAAGCCAGAACCCAACCTGGCTATATATTAATTTCACCAGTGGCTATAAAAAGCTGTTTGGTTTAATACCAAGTATCACAACTGTATCAAATTATATGAACCCGAAAATCGAAGCTTGGTTTACATCAAATACTGAAGGCAGGTTTGGTATAACTGTTATGGATTTTGCGAATCAAAACAGGTGTTCACTTATAATCAAGACTAACTTTGCCGACAAATAAAATAATCCAATGACTTGGCTACACATGCATCACCAGCATTATACGGCTGATTAAGTACACCAATGTGTCACATCAAATTGTAAAGACATAAAGCTTTTTGTATGAGATCGTTTAATAAATACCTGATTTATTTGTGGAAGTAAAAGAATACAGGATTTATTGTTTAGCGATAAGATAATTTGTATCGGTTTCAGCACACAATATTAAAATAACGGAAGAAATTGCCGTATAACTCATGCAGAGTTACAAAACCGTGAGATGCAGCCACAGCGCGTAAAATTACTGTTAGGCAAAATGTTGCATAATTTCTGCAACAGAATAAATTAAACTGTATTTTGAATTTTTATTTAATATTATTGACAAAATGTAATCGGTATCATATACTATTATCAAGCTCGTATTTTCAAACAGTATTTTATTTCTTACTGAGCAACTCCATAATGATGATACATGAAAACAAGGCTCGAAAGGAGTACATATGATTCCAAAAACAAGGAACTCACAGGCGGTTTGGTATTTGTTCCTGTTACCGTCTCTGCTGGGAATAATATTGTTTATGTTATATCCGGTTTTTGAATCTTTTCGTCTAAGTTTTTTTTCATCCAATGGCACTATTGAGAAGTATGTAGGTTTAAGCAATTATAAATTCATTCTTTCGCTGGATGTGTTTTGGAAAGCTGTTTTTAACACTTTCTACATTGCTTTTTTCCAATTGCTTATCACAATCCCCATAGGATTTGTTATAGCATGCGCAATTAATAATATAAAATGGGGAAAAAATTTATTCAAGGTTCTTTTCTATATTCCTAATGTTACTTCTGTTGTAGCAGCAGCAATGGTATTTATGTTTGTACTTCATCCACAGGGACTTTTAAATAACTTTTTTGGTATTTTTGGTATGTCTGTTGCTTGGTTATCTAAACCTAACAGTGCAAGGTGGGCAGCAATAATATTCGGTTCATGGCAGTCTATTGGTTTTATCATAATAATTGCTCTTGCTAATTTGCAGGCAATTCCTGTTGATTATTATGAAGCAGCCACTATTGACGGTTCATCGAAATTGCAATCCTTCAGGCACATAACCATTCCGTTAATGAAAGGAACATTTTCATTTTTTATAGTAATGGGATGGATTAACGGGCTGCAGCGCTTCACTGATGTTTACATCCTTGGTGGTTTACAGGGAAGCCCAGCACGCTCATTGCATACCCTTGTAGGATTTATATTCGAAAGGGGATTTGGCGGGTACGAGTTTGGTATCGCTTCAGCTGCTTCATACATATTGTTATTCTTAATACTATTTTTCACATATTTGAATGTCAGAACAACAGAAATGAAAATATAGAAAGGTTGTACGGCAATGAGAGATGCGAAAAGGGGAAAAAAGAAAATAGTGCCTTTTGACATACTTGCTTTTTTTATTCTGCTTATTTTGGGGATAATTATGATAATTCCGTTTGTATGGATGACTGTGGTGTCGTTTGAAAGATATGCAAATATTCAGCCACCATTTCCGCCAAGCTTCAAGATTAGGAACCCCTCTCTGTTCAATTTTAAGCTTGCTTTTGAAAATGGGTATATACTAAGAGCTTATTTCAATTCCTTTATTGTTTCCGCTTCCTCAGTTGTAGTTTGCTTGATTTCATCAACTCTGGCAGGCTATGCATTTTCTAAGGGCAGGTTTAAAGGTAAGAAACTGTTATTTTACCTTATTCTTGCGACCTTAATGATTCCACTGGAAACAAGGCTGATACCGATGTACATGATGTTCAACAAAATTAATATGGTAAATTCATTTCTTCCTTTAATTCTGCCGTATATGATTGAGGGATTTCAAATAATGTTGTCCAAGCAGTTTTTTGATCACCTTCCTGACAGCCTCAGGGAGGCGGCTTACATAGATGGATCTGGAGAATTCAGAACTTTTTTCAATATCTTTTTACCTCTTACCGGACCAATAACAGCAACCATGTGCATTCTTACATTTATGGCAAGCTGGAACTCATTCCTATGGCCGTTGGTTATGCTAACCGGAGCAAAATCAAGGACAGTACCCATACTTATGGCGTACTACTCGTTTACCGGAGAAGGAGGCACCCGGTGGGCTGGTCTTACAATGAGTGTGGCTTTTCTTGGTGTTATACCTGTCATCGTAGTGTTTCTTTTTCTTCAAAAATACATTATTCGAAGTATTGCACTCAGCGGTTTGAAAGGGGAGTGATGTATAGTTTCAGCGGTATATAGAGCCGCCTAAGCGTTTCATTTTTTGAGAGGAGAGTGATGTGTACAAAGAATACGCTGCAGGGCACCATCATTAATGAAGGTGACACAGGGCTGAGTTTTCTGCGGTCGGTGGATCATTCTATCCTATGAACTGATATGTTAGCATCACAAAAATCAGGCAGCACTGGTTATTTGCGGCAGCAAGTACAGCAACGACATTAACATCTACGGTTTTACTTAAAAAACAAGAAAAATCCATATTTATATTAAGGGAGGACTGTATATGAAATATGTTAAATTTAAGCGATGCCTTGCATTTGTGATAACTATGGTTATTTTATCATTGTTATTAACAGGATGTAAAGACGGCTCCAAAAATACAGGAAATGATTTGTTGTCAGAGCAAACAACAAAAAGCACACAATCAACTCAGAATGAAGAACAGATTAACAAAAAAACTGATAAAGTTACACTAAAGGTTCAGCTTATCGGTGATTTTATGATAGAAGATACAACAGATAAAATATCAGGCAAAACAAACCTTGGTGTCCATGTATTGAAAAAAGAGTTTGAAGGGAATAATCCGGGAATTAATGTAGAGTTTATTCCTATGAGCTGGGATGACTATACACAAAAAACTCAAGCTATGATTATGGCAAATGAATGCGATGTTTACCAGGTACCCGCAATTGCGAACATTGCGTCACAAGGTTTGTTAGAACCATTGAAACCTTATATTGAAAAGGACAAATTTGATACAAGTGTTTATTTTGACGGACAAATAGAAGGCTGGATGGCAATGGGACCAGAAGATACCGAACTACAAATATATGGACTGCCTTTTATTGGTGACACACGCTATATAGAATATGATAAGAAGATATTTGATGAATGGAAGGTTCCATATCTGTCCGAATCTCCTACTCCTGAAGAAATATTTGAAGCAGCAAAAAAAATGACAGGTAAAAACCCAGTCACAGGCAAAGAGAACTATGGTATATATTATAAGGGAGGAGATGTTGCCGACACTGTTATGAATTTGTGTGAGGCTTTTGGCGGCACATGGGGCTCAGGAGTAAGGTGGAAAGAACTTCAATATAATTTTGATTCACCTGAGATGATAAAAGCTTTGAAATTTATGATTGAGCTTAATAAATACGCTCCTCCCGGCTCTATATCAGGACAGGGAGGCGAGCTTTGGGGTACTCCTGATAATAATATAGCAATAAATCTTAGAAGTACCCCGGGTAATGCTCAGACCATAGCAAGCCTTGGTTTAACCGACCGTTATGCAGCCAGTTACCTTTTTGTTAATCCTGAAACCGGAACAGGCGGCATGTTTGCCGGAAGCCCTTTCGGTATAGGGAGAAGCAGCAGCAATAAAGAAGAAGCATGGGAATTCTTAAAATTCAGCGCTACGGAGTCTTTCCAGAAATATATGTGGGAAAACCAAAGATCACAATCATTACCGGTAATTAAATCATCCTTGAACTGGGAAAGCGTTAAAGAAGAACCTGAATTGAA
>DAIPML010000131.1:0-2728 GCA_036768735.1 Clostridiales bacterium
GCGAGCTTAAGCCCGGTGATAAAATCTCCGGCGAATATGATTTAGCAAAAAAATATGAGGTAAGCAGGTTCACAGTCAGGGAAGCTATGAAAAAGCTTGATTCAACGGGTTTAATTACGATTAAACATGGAATTGGCTCTTTTGTAAATAAAATTACGCCTGAATCATTCATGAAGCCTCTTTTACCTGTACTTGTAATGAGTAATATTGATATACAAGAGATATGCGAAGCAAGGCTTCCACTTGAAGTGCAGTCAATCTCGCTTTGCATAGACAGAATTAATGATGAAAAATTGAGTGAAATGAAAGAAATATACAAGAAAATGGAAAGAGCATTGAGTGAGAAGGACATTGATAAATACAACGAATTAGATATTCAATTTCACTTACTGCTTGCTAAAGCCAGTGAAAACCGAGTTCTGTTTGAAATGCTCAGTACATTACAGGATATGCTTAGGGAACAACTTAAACGAGATGTGAAGGTACCGGATTCTTTAGAGCGCTCAATAAAGAGACATAAATTGATGATTGAAGCTATTGAAAATAAGGAAAAAGAGTTAGCTAAGCAGCTTATGACTCTGCATATTAATGATTCAATTGATTACCTCGTATAACCATACAAGTATAAATATATATATTAATACACAGAAAATCACGATGTGGCTTTCTGAAAAAATTCAGATATCCAGATAAACCCAAATTTATCAGCTTTCAAAAGAAGGCTGGATAACCATAGCAGTAAAGAAAGCTATAAGTACCCTGAACCATTTAAATTTTTAAAGGTATGCAAGATCCAACACCAAGAACTCAAATATTAGAATGAAGTGTTGCAAAACACAGGTTTAACTTTCATCAGTAGTTTAAAATCGCAGTTTGGCAAAAGGCATCATATGTTTGGTGGGATATGTTACAGTTAAAAGCGATATTACACGTTGTTAAATATAGAATACGAAGTATTATAGACACTACATTTGAGCCAAAGAGTGAAATAGGAGCAAGCAGGGTTAATGTAGCTGCCTCTAATTACACAACCGGAATTATTAATGGAATTATAGGTGGCAATTTTTTAACAGGGCTTATGCTTCTTTTATGTGCTGATGATATGGTGATGGGTACAATCACTATGATAGGCTTCATTGGTAATACACTTCAGATATTATCTCCAGTGATTCTCGAAAGGTTTGAAAGCCGTAAAAGGGTACTAATTATCGGTAAAGGTATTAGTTACCTGCTAAACATAGTAGTTATCAGTTCACTCTCGCTTGCTGATATTAATTATCAGTTCAGGTTGAATTTAATTATTATAGTTATCCTTTTAGGGAGCGTTAATAATGCTATCATTTCTCCGGGGCTTTCAGTATGGCACATTAAGAGCATACCGGATAATAATCGTGTACAATATTTTTCTTTTTTCAGCATTACAAATGGAATTCTTCAATATGTAATCGTTCTTGGATTCAGTGGATTGGTTGACACTTTCAAAGAAAATGGAAATGAGATTAAGGGGCTATTGCTGCTGCGAATTTTTGCGTTGCTCTTAGCTACTTTAGATATATATTTTTTAACGAAGATTAAAGAATACCCAAACAAAAGAAACAGAACATCAATAAGTCTTAAGCAGATACTTATAAATCCGTTTAAGCAGAAAAAATACCTTATTACAGTTTTTATTGTGTGCCTTTGGTCATTTCCTGCAAATATTCCCGGACCATATTTTACAATTTACATGCTTAAATCTCTTGAAGTTAAATACTCCTATCTTAATCTTATAAATATGCTTAATATCCCTTTGCTTATTTTATTTACCCCTTTATGGAGCAGGAGGATAAGAAAGACGACATGGTTTAAAGCTCTATATTTTTCAATGGGATTGTATCTTCTGCATTACCTTGGGCTTACGATGGTGGCTAAAGAAACCCTATATTACATATATCCATTGTCTATGATTTTTGCTTTTATTTGTGCACCTGGAATAAATATTGTATTTGCTAATGCACCATATATAAATCTTCCTGAATCGGATCAGACAAATTACGTCGGATTTTATGCCGCAATGAGCAATCTTGCTGCATTTGCAGGTGCTTTTGTAGGCAAAAAATTTATAGAACTGACAGAAGGAAAATTTATTAGAATTTTGAATATAGAAATACAAAACAAGCAATATATTCTTATTTTTACCGCAATACTGATGGCATTATCAGCATATTTAATCAAAAGATTGCAAAGAATAAAATAGTAATTTCACTGCAACAAGTCACGAAGTGGCTTGTTGGTGAAAGAAATTCCGCAATCAGCCAATTTCCTTTAAAAATGAATTCGGAGTTACTAATACTCCTGTATTGTTGCAAAGAACTATTAATGTTTGCATAGCTATATGGCCAAAAATGCGGAAGTTAGTTATCCAACAATATAAAAATATACAGCGTTTTTAGCTAAAGTAGAGCTAACACAGGCTTGAGGCAGTTCTATAAAGAAAAGATTATTTTTTACCACAATTATATTTAGTTAATTGTAACAAAAAAACAGAAAGATATGTTGACAATTTGATAAAACGGTGATAAAATTTTATTAAGATGTTAGACGTTAGACAACCAACAAATAGGGAACGGATAACGGATAACGGATAACGGATAACGGATAACGGATAACGGAAAACAGAAAACAAAAACAGAAAACAGAGAACAGAGAACAGAGAACAGAGAACAGAGAACAGAGAACAGAGAACAGA
>DAIPML010000131.1:2828-9361 GCA_036768735.1 Clostridiales bacterium
GAACAGAGAACAGAGAACAGAGAACAGAGAACAGAGAACAGAGAACAGAGAACAGAGAACAGTGAACTGACAAAAAACAAACTTATAAGAGGATGAAAACATGAATAAAAAACCTGTTATTGCAGCATTATCAATAGGTATAAATGAAAAAAACTTTGATATTCCAATGGTCGGTTTAGGTGAATTAGAAAATGCACTTGATGGAATTGAAAACAGAAATCTTGATTTGGTATTATTTCCCCAATATGTTATTGGCAAAAATGATCCAAATGAGAAGAAAAAGCAGGACTTATTAAAAAGTTTTGCAAAGGAACGGCAATGCTATGTTGTCTTCAATTATTATAAAGATAATTATTCCATTTCTGAGATATTGGATAGAAACGGAAACTCCTTTGGTGAATATAAGAAGACACATAAAATCGAGGGAATTGATTCGGACATTTGTCTGGGAGACAATTTGCCGGTTTTCGAATTAGATTTTGCGAAAGTAGCTCTATTGTCAGGAACTGATATATATTTCCCTGAGCTGTCAGAGTGTTATTCATTATTTGGTGCAGAAATCTTACTTTGCAGTATGGGTATTGAACCTTTACGTGATGATACACAAATTCAGAGGTTACTTCATTCCAGAGCTGTTATGAACTTTATGTTTGTTGTATCAGCCACTTACGCCAGTGAAAAGCCAATGTATATGATAAATAATTACGATGCCATGCATGGTGCAACACTTGAGGATTATGACAAAATTGATCACCAAGACAAGTTTAATTCAAATGGTTTAGGTTTGCTTCCGGGCAGAGCATGCATTTATGACTTGCGCGGTGAACTGCTTTGCAATACAGGAAGAGATGCAGGTGCAGTTATAAGCTCACTTCCTATGGCAATGAAGAGAGAGAGTAAAAAATATATTTTTGGACTTGGTCATCCGGTGTGGCATCAAAATGAACGCGGTGTTTTCGATGATTTGTCAAAAGAATTTACATTTAAGAAAAAGAATTATACTGTAAAAAAGCCGATTATCACATTTGCTCATATGACTTACAAAGATACCATTGGCGCTTGGGGAAATGAAACTGAAAAAACACTGAATTACCAGAAGCTTTTTGCCTATATGAGAGAGGCTGCCGGTTATTCCGATATGGTTATTTTTTCAGAACTTTCCGCACCAACAAATGAAATGACAGATGATATAAAATCTAAATACTCTGAAATAGCATCAGAAAACCACTGCTATATACTAATTAACCAGGAGATAGAGCAAAGAAATATTTCAGTGCTTTTTGATAGAAATGGTGAACAGATACTATCTTATGAGAAGGTAAATGGACTGTGTTTCATGTATGACAAAATTGATAAAGTAGGTAAAGAATTACCTGTAGTAGAGCTCGATTTTGCTACAATTGGTGTAATGGTATGCGCAGATGCTTATTGTCAGGAGATACCACGTATTTATGCTCTTAAAGGTGCTGAATTAGTTATCCTGCAATCCCAAAGCTGGGGCTTTGATTCTGTGCATATAAACGAAGGATTTACAAGAGCCTTCGCTATTGAAAATGGAATAACTGTCTTAATGAGTAATTTTCCATCATCTCAGGTAGCCCATAGAACAAACATTATTGACCCTTCCGGAGAAACAATTTTTGCAAGCGGTTATGATAGAGAAGGCTTGTATTCGGTTGAGGTTGATGTTGATGCAATTATAAACCATGAGAGCTTTATATACAAAGACGGTATGGTGTTAAGAGACTTTAATTTCAGGGAGAGGCTTATGAAAGCACGCAGACCGGAGTTTTATGAGGCTTTAACTTCAAAGGGATTTAACAAAAAGACTTAATGATTGGTTGTTGATCAAAAATTTTGATCAACCTAATATAAAAAGGATTCAATTTTAAAGGAGGAAAGATCAATGAAAAGACATGTAAGATTATTAACGGTACTTCTATCTATTATGATGATTGTATCCATGTTCGCAGCATGCGGACCTAAACAGCCACAGCAAACCTCACAATCTACTTTAGGAACAACGGCGGATCCCAAAGCTGTATCAGGGAAAATTGAATTTTGGATGAATCCGGCAGGTTTCCAATCTGATGATTTACAACAAGCATGGGCTCAAAAAGCGATTGATGAATTTAATAAAATTTATCCCAATTTGAAAGTTAATATCACCATGGTTCCATGGGCAGATTCATCAACCAAGAAACAGCTTGTTATGTCTACAGGTAATAATGTTCCGAATGCAATGTACACATTCCCTGAAGAAATGGTTGTATATGCTGAAAACGATCAGCTTGTAGCTCTCGATGACTACTTTGCCAATGATATGGGCGATTTACTTGGAGTACCGGACTCTTCTTTTAACGGTAAAATGTATATAGCTCCTGTTCTTTTAGCCACATATGGCATGGTATACAATGTGGATATTCTCAATAAGGTGGGCTGGGATAAAAATAAACTGCCAACAACTCTTGCTGAGTTTGATGCATTTTTAAAGCAATGTAAAGATAATGGAGGTTATCAGTCATACATCCAAAACAATTTATATGATAACCTAAGTGGTGCTTCATCAATTCTGTGGTCAGAGGATACAGACTATATTACGCTTGATGGTAAGGTTGAAGTTGGTAAGGATAATCAAGTATTTAAAACTTTATACACACACCTAAAGAGCTGGGTTGATAATGGATACACACCTATGGAAAGTGTTACATCAGCAGGTTCTTCGCCTTCAGCATCAGGAATAGCTGAATTTTATGATGGTAAACTGGCTTCCTTCTATTTTTCCGGAATTCAAATAAAGGATCCAAAACTACAGGAAGCAACATTTGAGTGGGTTGTAGGCCCGGCACTAAAATATGATGACTCATCAAAATCAGTTGGTATTGACATAATCGGGGGCTTCATGGTTCCTAAAGGCACTGAAAATATAGACGCTACAGTAGAACTTCTTAAGATAATGACAAATACTGAAAATGGATCTGCATTTGCTATGGGTACAGGTTATATGCCAACACGTAAATCCGCAGGCAATGTATTCGCAGACATAAAAGGCTATGACCAGCTTGCAGATATATATGCACAATACGATGAAATAAAAGGTGTTGTACACTCTGTAGTATCAGCTGACTTTAATCCGATATTACAAATCCGTCAAAAGATATTGTTAGGGAAAGCATCAGTAGAAGATGGTCTTGAAGAGATGAGAGAGCTTCTTGAAAAGGATCTCGCAAAGGTTGAAGGTAGTAAGTAATCAATAATCATAGTATTCGCAAGCGCAATATAAATTGAAAAAGAAACCGGACAACATATCGGTTGATTAAACAATTTATGCAAGATTTTTTCGATATTTTTGAATATTTGCTCATCCGTGCTTAACGGGTACGGATGAGCAAATAGTTTTATACATACTACCTTATGGGGTAGTGAAATACATTTAGTAAACAACACGGGTGATACCTGTTTTATTGTATAGGAAAGCATACTTTCTCGTGCAATGGGGATTGTAAAGGGGGACTCTCCTTTAACATAAAGTTAATCCATAGAATTTTCTGCATTTGTTGAATGCATTTAAATAAACTGAGTTTTTGCAGTAGAATCAAATTTAAATTCAGGGATGTGAATATATGAAAACAATTATTCCAGATGCTAAAAAAATGAATAAAACACTTTCAAGAAAGCTGTTAAAAATCTGGAAAAAGAACTATATGGCAATAATTGTGCTGGTACCAGTGACGGCACATTTCTTAGTATTTGTATTTTTTCCTGTTCTTTTTGGTCTTTTTTCCAGCTTCACAAATTTTTCTTTTAGAAACTTTGCCAATGGAACATGGAGATTTGTTGGATTAGAAAATTGGATAGATGTTTTGTCAGATTCAAATTTTTGGCAATCTATGATAGTAACGCTTAAATATACGATTTTATATGTTCCGGCAGTTATGGTATTGGGATTATTTTTTGCATACATTCTAAGTCGTGAGCTTAAGGGTATACGCTTCTTCCGCTCCGTCTTCTTCTTGCCTTCAATAACCTCAGGTATTGTGTTAGCTGCAGTTTGGAAATATCTTTTTGCGGGCAAGGGTGGTGTTTTCAACGCTATAATCGAAAAAATAGGGTTCGGACCTATAAATTTTTGGGGTGACGGTACTACCGTTCTTCCCATTATCGCAGCATTAGGTGTGTATATGGGGGCAGGAAGCCTTATGGTGTATTTCTTAGGCGGATTAAAAGGTATTCCAACTTCATTTTATGAAAGTGCATTGATTGACGGGGCAGGAAAATGGAGAATTTTTAAAAGCATTACTCTTCCCCTTTTAAAACCCACAATATTGTATGCTTTAATTCTATCGACTATTGGTTCTTTCCAAGTGTTTGACGTTATAAACATTCTTACTTTAGGAGGACCTGCAGGTGAGTCAACAACGATAGTATACCTGATATATAACAACGGTTTCAAATTGGGGCAATTGGGTTACGCTGCTGCTGTTTCATATGTATTGTTCATTATTATTGCAATAATTACATTTATACAATATAAATTTTTGGGTACAGGAGTCAGCTATGAATAAAACAAAATACTGCAAGTATTACGATGGGAGTTTGGTAGTATGAATACAAAAATGACAAAGCTCGGTACCATTATATTTTGGTCAGGGTTGATAATATTTGCCGGTATGTTTATTTTTCCGTTTATAATGATGATAACCGGTTCTTTTTCAGATACCAGAGAAATCATACCGAGGAAAAATTTCTGGATTCCGGAATACATTTACTTTGGAAACTACAAGAACTTTTTTGCTAACAGCAAGTCGATTTCATGGGTGAAAAACAGTTTTGTATACGCTGTTATTCCGGTTATTACAGGCACTTTTATCAATACTCTTGTAGGGTATGTTCTGGCTAAGAAGAAGTTCAAGGGGCGTAATTTTTTGTTTCTGTTTTTCATATCGATGATGCTGGTTCCCGGTCAGGTATCACTCGTTCCCAACTATGTCATGTATACCACCGTGTTTAATTTTACAGACTCATATGCAGCAATACTCGTGCCCGGTTTGTGGTCCATATCAAATATGTTTCTTATGAGGCAGTATGCATCGACGCTTCCTGATTCAATGATCGAAGCGGCTGTGATTGACGGCTCGGGTGACTTTAAGACCTTCTTCAAGATAGTTTTCCCAATGTTGAAAACACCTATTGCAGTCATGGGCATATTTGCTTTCCTTGCATATTGGAATATTTATTTACCTGTATTGATTTACATGAATGATCCTGGTATGTACAACTTAACTGTAGGTGTTGGCACCATGGTTCAGCTTGACGGAAATTATGGTATGCAAATGCTTGGAGCGGTAGTTTGTCTGGTACCTGTGTTTATTCTATATGTATTCTGCCAAAGATACTTTGTTGAAGGGATAAGCCTAAGCGGAATAAAGGGGTAATAGATTCGGCAAACACTCATTAAATATAGGAGGCCATTTTTAATGTTTAAATGCTATGACTACGAGTATGACCTGTATGAGCAGCCTTTCTTTTCGCTTCCATTGGATAAGGAACGGTCTGTAGTTATAAAAATAAAAGAATGCGCAAACATAAGAAAGCTATCGGGCTTTTCAGTAAAGCTTAATAAATATGGAAATCCGGGGAATATAGAATATTTAATTCAACAAAAACTTAATACATGCGGAATTTCCTCAGGCACTATTGATGAATCGCTTGTTATGCCTGTGTTTGAGGATTTTGTACATATAACATTTGAACCTGTTGAAATTCATGGTGATTTCTTTATAACACTGAAGACTAGCTCCGGAAAGCTTCCTCTTGATGGTTATAGGGTGTTTGGTCCAAGACAGGACAACGGAGAAATATTCGATGAGGCTGAAGTTCCCCCCTACTGGTGGGACACAAAATATAGCTTTGGTATGGCAGTACCCTCTTATTACAAGCCGGGAAAGCATCCGGAAAGCGATTTCAGCTATACGATAGATGAAAACGGAAACGAAAAGTCATCAGTATCGGTGTGTCTTTATAGTGAGGCTGAAAGCAAAGATGATATGCATTGCTTTGGTCAATTTTCACATCTGAAAAAACTTTTTGCTCCCAAATACAGTGAATGGCATAGAATTCCTGAAAAATTATCCGGTGAAAATGAGGTTTGTCTTAATAACGATTGGAGCATTGAATGGGACGAAAAATTACCGGACACCAAACTTGTAATGAACATTAAGGAGGAGCTGGGAGAGTTTTTAAAGAGGTGCTTTAATATAACTCCTCAGGGTAATAAAAGCAAGCTGCTTTTCATGATAGATAAAACCCTTAATGTGAAAGGTACGGAAGGGCATGTTATCAAAGTATCTCAAAACAGAATAGAAATCAAAGCAAAGACGCCAAGTGGCTTAATGTGCGCACTCCATTTCATTGAGGATATCATGCTGGAAAAAAGATGCCCGGCTCTCGAAAAAGGAAAATATGTGCGAGATAGTCTATATGAGTTGCGCATGACCAGTGGAATGTATCCGGCACCATATAATTACTTTCCG
>DAIPML010000132.1:0-9208 GCA_036768735.1 Clostridiales bacterium
CCGGTGCAATTATTTCCGGTGGTAAGGGCACTGCACAAAGTAAGAATAATGCACTTACCGAAAGCGGCGCATATGTAGTGAAAACACCGGATATGATCGGTGAAACAACGTACAATGTATTAAAAAATGCAGGCTTAATTGACAAATGCTTGATCAAACAGCAATTATCGTGAATTTTAATTAGTTGACTCTCCTTTCCCGCCTGAGCTTGCGAGTTGTGTTTTGGGGTGCTGGTACCGACACGCTGAGGTGTGATATCATACCACCGTCGGTAGTCTGCTCTACAGGCAAGCGCCCAATACAGGTGCGTACCCACTGGAACGCACCCCATACAGGTGCGTACCTAAGGAGCGTACCAACCGGAACGCTCCCCCAAAAAGGATAACACCAGTCACTGGAACGCACCCCCAAGAAGGATAACCCTAAAAGAAGGATAGCCCTAAAATACTGTGGGAAAGTTGAGTTAGCTAATAATTAAATACTTGTGCGTAAACGCTTTTTTTGTTGTTTGAAGCTATCTTCAAGGCTATGCTTCTTGCGAAAACACTACATACATTTTGTGTGCAACACGCGTTTTGCTGCTTAGGGGTATTTGATAAATTATCAGGCTGTGTGATAACTCTAATAGAGTTTCACACAGCCTGATTTATAATTTGATTTGTATCTCTAACTTGTATCTGACTTATTTCCCCAAATTCTACTTACGTGCCAGAGAAAACCAATGAACCGTCATTCGCCAGAACATTTTTAGCCAAACAGCTTTTTGCACTTCTCCTGTAGTAATCAGCGGGATACTTTTTATAACTTTTCCGTCCAGCAACAAAGCCACCTCACCGGAATTATCACCTGTTTTAACCGGTGCATCCAGAAACTCAGGCAGGCGGATTTCTTCTGTAATTTTATCCTTCTGCCCTCTTTTTAAAAGTATTTCGTGGTTATTATCATATGCTGCGGGAACTGAAATATCCAACCCTTTTTTAACATTAACATTCCCGGCTATTTCACCTTTTTTATTAATCTTCAATATTTCATAATTGGAAAAACCGTAGTCAAGGATTTTCGACGATTCCGTAAATCTAAGATTAAGGCTATCCGATCCCAGTATTACAGAAATAAGTTCAAGGTCATCTCTGGATGCTGTTGCAGCTAAACAGTATCCGGAGGCGTCAGTCACTCCTGTTTTCAATCCTGTCATACCCCTATACTTTCCAATTAAGTGATTTGTGTTATCAAGTCCAAAGGTTCCGTTTCTGAAAGTATCACGCTTAATTGTAGTATACTCGATTATAAGCGGATGTTTTCTTATAAGCTCTCTTGACATTATAGCAATATCGTGCGCTGTACTGTAATGTCCTTCATCAGTGAGCCCTGAGCAATCCAGGAAATTTGTATTGTTCATTCCAAGTTGTTTTGCTTTTTCGTTCATCATTGCGACAAACACGCCTTCACTCCCGGCAACATGCTCACCTAAAGCTACCGATGCATCATTAGCTGAATGGATGGCGACAGCTTTTAGAAGGTCGTGAACTGTAAACTGTTCTCCCACAGCCAGATAAACCTGAGATCCTCCCATTCCACAAGCATGCTCCGAGGCCTCCACAACATCATCCAAGGTAATTTTCTTCTGCTCCAATGCTTCCATAACCAGAAGCATTGTCATTATTTTTGTAATGGATGCGATTGGTCTTTTAGTATGACTGTCCATTTCGAATATGAATTCACCTGTGTTTCCACACATAAGAACTGCAGATTTCGCGTTAATCTGAAATGGCGCATTTGCAGTAACAGGCTCGTTTTCTTCTCCCGCTCCAAGAGCTACCTGGTTTAGTGGCAGCATTAATAAAGAAGCTAATATGATCCATGCAATTATTTTTGTTTTCATTATGACACTCCAGAAAGTTTTGTCTCATAATAA
This sequence comes from Clostridiales bacterium, assembly GCA_036768735.1. Classification (GTDB taxonomy): domain Bacteria; phylum Bacillota; class Clostridia; order DSM-8532; family DSM-8532; genus JAAYGP01. Next base: position 1,916 of record DAIPML010000132.1, read on the forward strand.
TGTATGCATGGACTATATTCTAAATTCCAAATTACGATTTTTCGTGTCACAGAAACTTAATGACTCTTTAATTCATTGCAGAGTCAACTTAAGCATAATAATTTTATCCAAATTGTTTGAGCCCGATTCAAATCAATATTTCCGAATCCAATTCAACATATTATGATTGCTTCCCAAAAAGTCGTAAAACAACTTTTTCCTGCAGGCTTACCTGTAGAAAGTTGCAGCTCCTTTCAACCTAGTGTAATCATATTATTCTACTCTGCCGATAATAACAGGTCTTTCTTCGGGAGGCTTTTCATTTATATATATTGAATCGTTAAGAACCCTAATAGCATCTGGAACACAATTAGCTTTTGATGTGTGCATAACTGCAATCGTTTCCCCTTTTTCAATCCTGTCTCCGGTCTTTTTATTAAGAACAATACCCGCTGAAGGATCAATTATATCTGTTTTTGTTTTTCTTCCTGCGCCTAACAATAGAGAGGCTATACCCAGTTTTTCAGCCTGCATTTTTGAGATATAGCCTGCTTGTTCTGCTTTCCACTCAACCTTTACGTTGGCTGTGGGAAGCTTTGATATATCTTCTATTGTGCTTGGATCTCCTCCTTGTTTTATAACCATTTCTAAAAACTTTTTATATGCTGCTCCGGATATAATGGCATTATTTGTGAGCTCCCGGCATTTATCCAAGCTGCCCACACCACAAAGCATAAGCATATTGGAAGCCAATTCATTACATACATCCTTTAAATCGGAAGGTCCCCCACCCTTAAGAACATCAACAGCTTCAATAACCTCCAGCGCATTTCCGATATTAAGCCCTAAAGGTCTGTCCATTTCAGTTAATAAAGCGACAATCTTCCTTCCCGCTCCTTTGCCTATATTAACCATTGCCTTGGCCAATAGTTTCGCGTCCTCAGTGGTTTTCATGAATGCACCGCTTCCAATTTTAACATCAAGAACTATAGCATCAGCACCGCTTGCAAGCTTTTTACTCATAATACTTGAGGCAATAAGTGATATATTATCAACAGTACCTGTAACATCCCTTAGTGCATATAATTTTTTATCAGCAGGTGCTAAATTGCCTGTCTGTCCAGCCACAGCAAGCCCTATTTCCTTTACAATGCTAAAAAACTCTTCTTTCTTAAGTTCTGTGCGAAAGCCTGGTATGGATTCGAGCTTGTCAATCGTTCCGCCAGTGTGTCCTAAGCCTCTTCCGGACATTTTAGCAACAGGTATACCGCAGGATGCCACCACAGGAGCCACAATCATAGTCGTTTTGTCTCCGACCCCGCCCGTACTGTGCTTATCTGCTTTAATACCGGGAATGTCGGATAAATCAATCACATCTCCTGAGTACAGCATAGCTTCTGTTAGCCAAAGGGTTTCGTTTTCATCCATTTTCTGAAAATATATAGCCATTAAAAAAGCTGCTGCTTGATAATCAGGAATCTCACCTATTGTAAAACCTTTTACCATGTATTCTATTTCTTCTCTGGTGAGCTTAAAACCATTTCTTTTTTTTAATATTATATCCAGCGCAAACATAATAACTTACTATGATATAGTCGGTGACTAAATCATTTTCTCCTTTCTAATGATTGAACTCGTTCAGCTAAAGCTGAACATCGGAACTTCGGTGGAGGACTCTACCCCCACCGAAGCAGGTATAAGGAACCCCCACTTATAGAAGTGGGGGTCTCATGAATTAGATCAAAATCTTACTCAAAAAGCTTTCTCCGCATACATCACTTTTTATGCCAAAATATTCTGCTATTGTTTGGGCAATATCAGCAAAGCTGCTTCTTGTATGAAGGTTAACACCCTGTTTTATGCCTTTTCCAGTTATGAGGAGCGGTACATATTCTCTTGAATGATCTGTGCTTGAGGTGGACGGATCACATCCGTGGTCGGCCGTTATAATAAGAATATCCTCGCTCTTTAATTGTGCAATTATTTCAGGGAGCTTATCGTCAAACTCCATCAAGGCTTTTGCGTAACCATCAATATTGTTGCGATGACCGTACAGCATATCAAAATCTACAAGGTTTGTGAAGAGAAGCCCTTCAAAATCATCCTTCATCCATTCTATTGTCTGTTCAATACCATTATTGTTACCATGGGTGTGAACTGCTTTTGTGATGCCGGAACCATTAAAAATATCTTCAATTTTGCCGACTGCCCAAACCTCAAAATTAGATTCTTTCAGATAATTCAATATGGTTTTTTTCGGAGGATCTAATGCAAAATCCTTTCTTCGCTCGGTTCTTGTATAATTTCCTGGCTTTCCAATAAACGGTCTTGCTATAACCCTGCCTACACCATGCTCTCCTTGAAGCATTTGACGTGCTATGCGGCATATTTCATACTGTTCTTCTATTGGTATTACATCCTCATGAGCTGCTATCTGAAAAACGCTGTCTGCAGAAGTGTATACAATGGGATAGCCTGTTTTAACATGCTCATCACCCAATTCCTGAATAATGACTGTTCCTGAAGCTGGCTTGTTTCCAAGCGTTCCACGCTTTATCTGTTTTTCAAACTCCCTAATAAGAGCATTAGGAAAACCCTCGGGATATACAGGAAAAGGTTTCTCTAAAACTATTCCTGCCATTTCCCAGTGACCTGTTGTTGTATCTTTGCCGGCGGATTTCTCTGCCATTTTCCCATAAGCACCTGATGGAATAATTGAATCAGAAAAAGTTGAAGATAAAAAACTGCTTACACCATCTATTTTCCCAAGCCCTAACTTCCCTAAATTCGGCAATGCAAAACCTTTTGAAAGCTCAGCTATATGACCTAATGTGTCACTTCCTTCATCACCATATGCCATACTGTCGGGCATTTCTCCGATTCCCGCACTATCAAGCACAATAATTATCACTCTTTTCATACAATTCCTCCACTTTATCAAGACGTAAAATCACTCTAACAGCAGCGTTTGCAGCTAAATCCATTCGTTTTTTTACTTCTTTGCTTATATCATTATAGAAACATTCTGCAACATTCACAGAATCTGTTTGAATAGTTACTATTTCTTGACACCCAAGGTGTGTTTTAATAGAATTTAGACAAGCATACTCAAATGCTTTACCCATAGCTGTTCGTGTTGCCATCACTATCTACCTCCTGCTATTCTTTTATTGGTTAATTGAAATAAATTTTCACAAAGGATAGTATGTAATTGCTTTGCCAATACTTCAGCTAACTTAACAGGAACTGCATTTCCAATTTGCTTATACTTAGATGTTAAATTACCAACAAACTCCATATCTTTTGGGAATGTTTGGATAACAGCTGCTTCTCTCCAAGTAAATCTTCTTGTTTTTCCGGAACTGCCAAACTCCCATTTATCTTCCCCGACTTTTTCCATATTAGGTGAGCTTGGGTGCAATGTTACTTGCTTAGCCATAGCCGGTATGGTATAACTGACATTATCCCAATCACGTTTCCGATTTCTGCTCATGTAACGAGAAGAAAATTGATCTCTACAAAGATCATCAAGGCTTAGTTCAGGCATATCTTTCAAAGCTTCCCTTAAAGTTACCTTTCGTGATGAAGATTTCGGGAATTCATATTTAGTAATATTTAAGTCTTTTCTAAATCCAACCATGATGACGCGCCACCGATCTTGCGGGACACCGTAATCAGCCGCATTAACCAGATTAGGGAAGACAGTATAACCTTTGGCGGAGAAATCTTCAATAATAGCCTCTATTATAGTTCCATCCCCAAGAGTAAGTATACCTTTCACATTTTCTGCCACAAAAAAATAAGGTTGTTTTTCTTCTACCAGTTTAACAAAGTATCTGTATAACACATTGCGTTTGTCATTAATTTTCCTTGGTCCTGCCAAACTAAACCCTTGACATGGAAACCCACCCATCACAACATCGCATTGAGGAATGTCTTTAAAATTAATTTTGGAAATATCACCTTGCACAACTTCCGCATCAGACCAAAGCCTATGGGTATCACAGGCGTCTTTATCCATGTCATTCGCCCAGATTACATCAAATCCTTTGTTCGCAAAACCCATATCTAATCCTCCAGCACCTGCAAACAAAGATACAATACTAAATACAGTCTGCTTGCTGTTTTTATTGAAATCCAAAATCTTCATTTGTATAGTATACCTCATTCCTTTTCTGCTATTATCATTTTATCATAAGTATATAAATTCGTGGTATAATTAAACAAAGATTTTACTGCAGAAACATAGGAAGAGTACAGAAAGGATATTATCATATAATGAAGTGGTATATAATTGCACCGGCAACGCTGCTTGTGATACTCATATATATGTTTTTACAAGCACTCTCTTTTAAAATAAGATTCTTTACACTGCCTTCAAAAGCTAACATACGCTTTTTTCACTTAACTGATGTACACATAAGACGATTATTTATATCTGCAAAGCGCATTAAAAAAGCAATAGAAAAAACAAACCCTGATTATATCTTATTTAGTGGTGATTTACTTGAAAAGCCTGAAGATTTAAATAAACTCGAAAAATGGTTGAAAAATATAAATATAAAGGTACCTGTATATGCTGTATTGGGCAATCATGAGCACAAGTGCTTCAGAGAACACCCTTCCTTTAAAAATGAATTTTTAGGGGTAATGAAAGAGCTTAATATAGAGGTTTTAAACAATGATGTTGTTATTCTTAAGGATAACAACGGTTTAATTTCTACAGATAAGAATGGTATAAAGTCTTTAGATAAGAACGATCTAAAACCTTTGGATAAGAACGGTTCCATGGCACTTATTGGCATTAGGGATTGTAAAGCTGGAAATTTAATTGACAACCGTATACTATTAGATTTAAGGAAACAGTATGAATGCGTAATAGCTTTTTCACATAGTCCGGATATTTCTTTACTCATACCTGAGAATACTGTGGATATTTTAATTGTCGGGCACCTGCATGGCGGGCAGATTTGGCTTCCTTTCAATTTGGAATATCTTATTCTTCGCAAAGATAACTTAAGCAAAATGGGATACTACAAAGGATTTGCAACCATTCGCGGAAACAGAATTTATATAAGCCGAGGTCTTGGAACGGTACTTTTTCCTTTCAGGTTTCTTTCTATTCCAGAGGTTACCGTATTTGACGCATGATAATTGTTTTAATGACTATTTTGTAAATGCTATCAGCTGCGAACGATCCCCTGCAGAGCCTTAACTGCCAAATCAATATCAATATCTTCATTAAAATAGCCGGGGCACAAGCGAACCAGTCCCTTTTCATGAGTGTTCAGGAAACTGTGTGCAAGAGGTGCGCAGTGTAGTCCGCTTCTTATGCATATACCGTATTTTTTATCAAGAAGATATCCAACTTCGGACGAATCCAGCTCATCAATGTCTATTGACATGATTCCCGTGTTGTTTTCCGGAGGGGGCGAATATATTGATATCCTGTTTTCCTTTTCCAGCTCCTCAAAAAGTATTTTTAAATGATTTCTCTTTCTTGCATGAATATTAGCTATTCCTGTATCAAGTATAAACTGGATCCCTTTCCCCAAACCTACTATACCGGGAACATTCAGGGTTCCGCTTTCTAAAGCATCCGGGAAAATTTCAGGCTGTGTGAGCTTATCTGAAAAGCTTCCGGTTCCTCCCTGTACCAATGGTTTTAATTTGATACCATCCCTTACATAAAGCCCGCCTGTCCCTTGTGGCCCAAATAAACCCTTATGTCCCGAAAAAGCGAGCAAATCAATACACATGCTTTCACAGTCCACAGGAACAACACCTGCACCTTGGGATGCATCAACCAAAAATGTAACACCGTTTGTCCTGCAAAGCTTTCCAGCTTCAGCAACAGGCATAATCGCTCCTGTAACATTTGACGAAAGTGTCATGCATAACAGATTCGTTGAACTGTCAATAGCCTTTCTAATACTTTGAATGCTTATTCGACCAAATTTCTCCGGCTTTAGAAGTTCCAACTCTATGTTCCCGGCATCTTCAAGGGTTTTTAACGGTCGCAAGACGGAATTGTGCTCCATCATCGTTGAAACAACCTTAAAACCTTGTTGAATAACACCATGAATAGCCATGTTTAAAGCCAGGGTTGCATTCGGCATAAATGCAATACGCATTGGATCTGCAATATTAAAAAGCTTTGCTAAAAGCTCACGTGTGTTTAATACAGCTTCATCTGCCTGACGTGCCATTATATGCGCTGCTCTTCCTGGGTTTGCACAACCTCTTCTCATAAAATCAGCCATTGCCTGTACGACCTGAGGTGGTTTCGGCCAAGTGGTGGCAGCATTATCAAGATAAATCATAATAGTACCCCTTTTTTTAGGATACGCTAAATATGTTGAATTTTCGCTTCAACATATTTAGGACAGATTGCTCTCCCGCATTTTTTCTATATAAATTAAAAAGAAATTTGCATAATCTGTTTATGTATGTTGAGTTTATAATTCAATATATATAAAAAAATACAGAAAAGAACTATATAAATTGAAAAGATGGTTTAAACCACTTTCCCATTTATATATCATATGTCTGATGTGTGTGATTATGATTTTTTCAAAAATATTGGAGTATAAATAGCTCCCACAAAATGGGCGGGTACTAATTTGGTTCTCGGTCTGAAATCACTTTTCCAACTCGTTGAAACGTATTTTGCTTCGCAAAAAACGGGTCTAAGCAATTTCTTCCGTTATTTTAAAATGATTAGGAAGACTTTTTAATAATCCCAAGATATTCTTTTACTTTTTTCATGTCACGGAACAGCTCTTCTTTTTTATTTGTGTCTCTTAAAACTGCAGCAGGATGGTAAGTAGGCATAATCTTGAAAAAGCCTGGACGGTCAATCCAGTTTCCTCTTATTTTTGTAATCCGTGCATCCTCACCAACAAGGTATTTTAACGCAATAGCACCTAAGCATACTATTATGTCCGGTTTTATATATTTTACCTGATAACGGAGCCAGGACATGCACGAAGATACCTCCTCTTTTGAAGGTTCACGGTTTCCTGGTGGACGGCATTTTACGATATTGCATATGTAATAATCCTCCGGTTCAAACATCAATGCGTTAAACAGGTTATCGAGAAGCTTTCCTGCTCTGCCTACAAAAGCTTCTCCTGTTAAATCCTCCTGTTCACCCGGTCCCTCGCCTACAAGCATAATATGGGCACTTTTATAAGCACCTCTTCCAATTACAACCTTATTCCTTGTATTTGCAAGTCCACACCCTTTGCAGCATAGGCATGCATTTTTAAAACTAGTCCACTCAGGTAATTCTTTCATGTCTGCATCCTCAAA
>DAIPML010000133.1:0-9189 GCA_036768735.1 Clostridiales bacterium
ATGTATATGCTATTTCGCCTCATGTCCGTAATTTACCCGATGAAGTCATTAAGGCTGTCGCAGCAAAAGGCGGAGTGATTGGTGCAGTATCATGGGAGCCAATAACGGCACGTCCCGGTAAAGACGGCGTTTTAGGAGATATGCTAGATCACATTGATTATATAGTTAGCTTAGTCGGAGTGGACCATGTTGGAATAGGCTCTGACAGAAACGATTGTATGAGAGTTATGCCAATCCTTTCGGATTTTGAAGCAAGATATGCCTATATGATACAAGGTCAAAAGAAGCGCTGTCCGGGGCTAGACGGATATGATGAAGTAGAAGACATAATAAACGTGACCCGAGGTCTTGTGGCAAGAGGGTATTCAGACGAGGATATAAAGAAAGTTTTAGGCGGCAACTTTATGCGTGTAGCACGCAAGGTTTGGGATAAAGCCTGATTAGCGTCAGATTGTCGAATATAAGGGGTTACATATATAAAGATCATATCTTTATATATGTGACCTTTTCGAAATGAATTATTAATATAAATTATCAAGTGTGTAGGTGTTTTGGGATGATGAAAAGGAGCCGTATTATGGAAAAAGTGATCAAGTATATTGAAGAGCATCAGCAGGAATATATTGAACTGCTTAAAAAATTTTGTTCTCAGCCCAGTGTATCAGCGCAAAATTGGGGCATTCAGGAGATGGTGCAACTAGTAAGGGATACGTTAGACGGTCTGGGGGTTAACACTGAGAGGCTTGAAACGGACGGCTATCCGATTATATATGGAGAGCTTGGAAACAATAAAAAAAAGACGTTAACCTTCTATAATCATTATGATGTACAACCTCCGGAACCTCTCGAGAAATGGAAAACCGAGCCTTTCACCCCGACAATTATTGACGGCAGGATATATGCGAGAGGCGTAGCGGATAATAAGGGCAGTTTTCTCTCCAGAGTTTGTGCTGTTGATGCCTACAAGAAGATTTATGGTGAATTGCCTGTAAATATAAAGTTTATTACCGAAGGAGAGGAAGAAGTGGGTTCCGTCCATTTGGATGAATTTCGCATTAAATACCCCGAAAAGCTTGCCACCAACGGTATTGTATGGGAGGGAGGAAGCAAAGATATTAACCGGGGACCTCTGCAGATTACCTTGGGTTATAAGGGTTTGTGCTATATAGAACTCAGGTGTCAGGGCGCTAAAAAGGACTTGCATTCTATGAATGCCGCGGTTGTGATAAATCCGGCATGGCGGCTTATATGGGCACTCAGCACAATGAAAAATGAAAAAGATTTCATAACAATAGACAACTTTTATGACGATGTTATTAGGCCCACAAAAGAAGATATGCATTATTTGGATTGTTTTAACTATGACGAGGAAAGAATAAAAAGCAGTGTAGGCATCAACAGTTTTATTAATAACTTGGAGGGAACAGAGCTGAAGGAAAAGTATCTGTATCAGCCTACCTGCAATATAGCGGGCTTCGAGACCGGTTATACAGGCGAAGGAGCTAAGACCGTGCTTCCATCTTATGCGTTCTGCAAGATGGACTTGAGACTGGTCGAAGGGCAAGATGCGGAGGAAACCGTGGATTTGATTAGAAAACATTTAGATAAACGTGGCTTTACGGATATAGAGGTAGTTATGCTGTCCGGAAAAAACCCTTATAGGACTGATGCCAGTAGCGCTATAGTTAAAGCTTCTTTAGAAAGTGCCGAGGAGATATATGGAATGAAGCCCTCAATATACAGAAATGCTGCAGGCACAACGGCAATGGGAACATTTTGCGGACCTACAGGAATCCCTGCAGTAAGTTTTGGGATAGACCATGCCGAGTCCAATATTCATGCTCCTAACGAGAATATTTACCTGGAAGATTATATTAATGGAATAAAGATGACTGCTTTGGTTATAAACAAATTTAGTATATATGAATAAATTTTAGAAAAGTATTTTTATATTTGAATATATAAAAGGAGGTATATGATATTGAGCATTATCTTAATAAACGGCGATCAGGTGAAAAAAGTACTGAGCGTAAATGAAGCAATTGGTGTGGCAGAGCGGGTCTACAAAGATCACGGTCTTAATAAAGTGGTCATGCCTGCGAAGATAAATCTAAATATGGGAGTAAACGGTGGGTGGCCGCATTTTTATGGATCGGCTAATTCCATGCCTGCATATGTAGATTCCCTGAAAGCAATGGGTATAAAATTTGTGTCTGCCTATGCTAAGAATCCTGAAAAGGGACTGCCCTATATACATGCCGTAATTATACTGACTGAACCGGAAACAGGCTGCCCAATTGCAGTTGTTGACGGTACATACATTACGGCTGTTAGGACAGGCAGTGCCAGTGCCGTTGCAATAAAGCATTTAGCAAGAAAAGATTCATCGGTAGTCGGAATAATAGGGGCAGGACTTCAGGGACGGATGCATATCATGGCATTAAAGGAAATCATGAATATAAGCGAAATTAAGATAACGGATATTCGTGAAGAAGCGGCGGATAAATGTGCAAAGGAAATGAGAGAACTGCTCGGGATTAATGTAAGGAATGTTAAGTCAAATGAAGAAGCAGTGAATGGGTCGGATATAGTTATAACTGTAACTGTAGCAGATGAACCTTTAGTAAAGAAGGAATGGTTAAAAAAAGGAGCCTTGGTAGTATCGGTAGGCTCATATCAAGAGTTGGACGAGCAGATCCCGTTAACTTGCGATAAGCTTATTGTAGACAGCTGGCTTCAGAATTCCCATAGGGGAGAGCTTATGAAGCTAGTCAGAGACGGAAGGATAAATGAGAAAAATATCTATTCCGAGTTAGGATATATTGTATCAGGAAATAAAGCAGGAAGAGAAAATGATGAAGAATTAATATGTGCATGTTTAATAGGTATGGGCTCTCTTGATATTGGCACCGCTAAATTTGTATATGATAAGTTAAACGATACAAAGGGTATAGAAAAATTTGATCTCATTTAGAAATCTATAGTAAGGTGTGATAAAAAAATGGCATGCATAAATTATTTTGATGTTTTTGATATTATGGGTCCCATAATGATAGGACCCTCAAGTTCTCATACTGCAGGCGCCGCAAGAATTGGGCTGATTGCAGGTCAGTTATGCGGCTTCGACCCTAAAGAAATTATAGTGCTTTTCCATGGCTCCCTTGCTAGTACATATTCCTTTCATAAGACAGATGTAGCAGTTGTGGCAGGCGTCATGGGAATAGGAGTCGATGATGAACGCCTGAAAAAGTCTATGGAGATAGCTGAAGCTAACGGTGTTAAAGTCAAAATAGGAAGGACAGAACTTCAGGGGGCACATCCGAGCACAATAATAATAGAAGTTACGGATAATGAAGGCAACAAGCAGGTAATGCGGTCTGCAACAATAGGCGGAGGCAACATATACATTGAAGAGTTAAACAGTTATACGGTAGGCACTGATGGGAAGCAGGACTGTCTTATAGGCTTGACCACCTTAGACCGATCAGAATTTGAGAAATTTATATTGTGTACTTTAGATGAAAAGTTGGATATTGCCGGGTTTACGGCTAAAGATGGGTGCTTTGCATTTAAACTTGAAAACGGTAAATCGATTAATGCATCCTCACTTGGAAAAATTAAAAATAATGCCAATACAAAAGAAGCATTCCTGCTTAAAGCCGTGATGCCCCTGAGCAAACAGGAAAGGCACTTTTATAAGACTTGTAAAGAGCTTATAGAAAAGTCTAAAGAAAATAATTGCAGAATCAGTGATACGGTTATCAGCTTTGACGCAGAAAAGTCAGGGAGAAAAAAAGAACAGGTATTTGAACAGATGAGAGATGCCTATATCACGATGAAGGAGTCAATACAAAAGGGTCTCGAGAAGGAAAATGAGCTATTAGGGAATATATTTAAGGCAAATGCGGCGAAGATGGACAGATTTATAAGAATGGAAAGAAGTATTTGCAGTACTATACTTTCTCAAGTCATAAGAAATGCCCTGGCCGTTATGGAAGTCAACGGATCAATGGGAAAGATAGTCGCCTGCCCTACGGCAGGTTCGGCAGGTACGGTACCCGCAGCGGTAATAACCTTGGCGGAGAGTAACAGAATACCGGACGATAAAGTCATACAATCACTTTTTACAGGTGCGGGAATAGGTATCATAATTGCTGAAAATGCAAGCATATCCGGTTCGGTATGCGGATGTCAGGGGGAATGCGGTTCAGCATCTGCAATTGCGGCAGCAATAATTACAGATATGTTTGATGGAAGTTATGACCAGATATTAAGTGCAGTTTCGCTGGCCTTAGGCAACGTACTTGGAATTGTCTGCGACCCTGTGGCAGGCATTGTAGAGATACCATGCATACAAAGAAACACAATTGCTGCAGTAAACGCCATTATTTGCGCTGAAATGGCACTTGCGGGAGTTGACAGTGTTATTCCCGCAGATGAAATGATAGGAGCTCTTGACGAAGTGGGAAGACTTATGGACAGTTCGCTTAAAGATACATTGGGAGCAGGGATATCCAATACTTTTACCGCGAGAAAAATAGAGAAGGAAATGTTAAAAAATTGCATGAGATAAATGGATATATGATAGTTTGATATGGAGGCGTATATTATGAAAACGATATTGCTGAATCAAAATCAGATTAAAGAGCTTATTACAATGAAAGAGGTCGTGGATATTTGTGAGAAAACCTTTAAAGGTCTTGGGGAAGGGACTGTAATCAATCCTACCAAAGTGAACCTTGATCTTGGCGAAACTTCAGGATTTCCGCCATATAAGGGTTTTATGAATGCAATGCCTGCGTACATCGGCTGGACTGATACTGCGGGTATCAAGTGGGCAGGAGGAAATTTGGGAGAGAGAAAAAAATTAGGTCTTCCGTATATAACTTCCTTGATTATGCTCATTAATCCCAAAATTGGAAGCTTTACCTGCGTTTTGGATGGCGCATTTATTACAAATATGAGAACAGGCGCACAGACAGCAGTTGCACTGAAATATATTTTTAACGGCGGTCGTTCCGGAAAAAAATCCATTAAGCTCGGGCTATACGGAGCAGGTATGCAGGGGCATACGCAGACATTAGCTATTTCTCAGCTGTTTGACATTGAGGAAGTAAGAATATATGACGTTCTTAAATCTGCAGCTGAAAAATACAAAGAAGATATGAAGGATGTTGTCAAGGGGGAAATAATTGTATGCAACACCCCTAAGGAAGCGGCACAGGGAGATGCCGTCATCTGCGTAACTCAGTCACAGGATAAATTCCTCCTTGACGAATGGGTTAAGCCCGGAACAGTAGTATTTCCAATGGGATCTTACCAGGAATGCGATGATGCTATGATTCTCAATGCAAAGAAAATAGTTGTTGATCATGTGGGTCAATGTCTGCACAGAGGTGCGTTGGCGGAGCTGAATCATAAAGGTAAAATAACTGAGGAAAGCATATTCGGAACCATAGGCGAGCTTGCAGCGGGCAAATTATCTGTTGGTGAATACTCCGACGGTAAGATTGTTTGTATCCCAATTGGTACAGGTGCAATGGATGTCGCCGTAGCCAGTATTATTTACAAAAAAGCAAAAGAGCAGGGAATTGGAGATACATATTCCTTTGTTCCGGATTAATCACTTAAGGGTGTGAAAATATGGGTATATTTTAAGAATTTAGTTTGAGAAATCGTTCTGCTTCATATATAATGAAAAATGGTTGAAGAATTACTTCTTCAGCAGATTGCTTTTACGCGATACAATCCTCACACTTAATTCTGCCACAAAATTCTTCTTAAAGTAAGTTCTGTGATGTATCCACTGTGGAAATTACTATAAAATAAAAAATATTAATTGAGGAGGAAAAAAATGAACAGTTCTTTTACAATGAAAAAGTGTATTTCCTTTGTACTGGCACTCATTATGTGTTTTAGCCTAAGCGCTTGCACGAAGTCCGGCAGCCCCGGTACGGTTAATGAGTCAAACGGTGCGGCAGAGCCCGGCAAGTCTGACCGTACAGACGTTGTCTATTGCCTGACCAGCGACATTGCTTCTTTTGACCCAACATATACCTCAGAACAGATCTCCGTTATTATGTATCGCCAGTTATATGATACACTGGTAGATAAAGATGAGAATGGCAATTGGGTTGGTAAGTTGGCGGAATCCTGGAAGATTTCTGAGGATGAATGTACTTATACCTTTTATCTTCGTAAGGATGTAGTTTGCCATGATGGTCAAAAAATGACCTCCAGGGATGTGGCGTATTCTATCAACAACCTGATTCAATCCAAGTCATATGGTACTGGTATGGTCAATATGGTCGATTGTGTTGCAATTGACGATTATACCGTTGATATTCATCTATCCTCACCCTATGCTCCAACACTTAATGTTTTACTTGGCTATGGTGCTATTGCCAGTGCTAACAATACAGATTATGATGTTAATCCAATCGGTACAGGTCCTTACAAATTTGTTTCGCGAAACTCCGGCGATAACATTAAATTAGAAGCTTGGGATCAGTATTACCTTGGGGAAGCGGCCATTAAAGATTTGACATTTAAAATCATCACTGACAGCACTACACAAATTGCCGCTTTGCAAAAGGGCGAGGTAGATTTTCTGACCCACTGTCCGCTTAATGCTAAGGATACAGTTGAAGGAGACAGTGATCTTGTTTGGAATGAAACCATATTCCGTGGAAATACTTGGGCCGTTATGTGCCAAAATAAGCCGCCCTTCGACAATGTTTTGGCAAGAAAAGCCGTCCAGTATGGTATTGACAAGGAAGCGCTCCTTTTGGCCGGTTCCGAAGGCTTGGGGAAAACGATGAACACGGTCTTCCCGGCAAGCATAAATGCTTCACCGGAAAAAGATTATGAACCGTCTTATAAATATGATTTAGAGATTGCAAGGGATTATCTTGAAAAGTATAAGGCGGAGACAGGTGTCAGTGAGGTCAGTATTACAATCCTGGCGCCAGACACTGCTATGTATCTTAATCCTGCGATTGCGTTTGAAGGCATGATGCGTGATGTTGGGTTCACCGTAACTACGCAGCAGATTGACCGTGCCACTTTTTGGGCTTCAATATATGCGAGAAACTACCAGATCTCCGTTAACGGAACATCCTGGCCGACTGCCGATTGTGATTCTAATTACATTTATTGGCATAGCAAACCATCTCAGAACTTCACCGCTATTAACGTTGCGGAAGTTGATAAAAACTTTGATTTGGGACGAAATTCTACCGATGAGAATGTAAGGCGCGAAGCATATGCAAACGCACAAAAAGCTATGGATGAAGATGCGGCAGTTATTCCTTTGTACCAGCCTGTAAATGCGGTTGCATATAGTGCGGCACTTAAAGGCGTAGATACAGAAAATGATATTTATGCACATTTTGTATATGACTGGTCATGGTAGGATAAAATATAAAACAAACAGTTAAAAGAATTATCGTATCCATTCGTGGAGCCGCAGAGTATTCTGCGACTCCACAATCTATACAAGGAAGGAAAAAAGTGCGATGATAAGATATATAATAAAAAGACTATTGGTTTTGATTCCGGTTCTGCTTGGCGTTTCGTTACTTATTTTTGGTATTTTAACGTTGATGCCTGCTGATGTTGCAGCTGTACAGCTTGGAATCGCAGCAACGCCTGAAAGCATTCAGGAATGGAATGAAGAACACGGTCTTAACGATGCGTTCTTTGTGCGCTATTTAGATTATATGAAGGGACTTTTGAGCGGAGATCCCGGAATTTCTTGGTCTACTAATACGTCGATCAAAATGGAATTTGCTCAAAGAATACCTTCAACCGTTATCCTTGCGGCAGGTACTATAGTGCTGGTTATTTTGATCGGCGTGCCTGTGGGGATTATTTCAGCGATTAAGCAATATAGTATTTTTGATAATATTACCAGTCTTTCAGCCATGCTGCTGACTTCTGTGCCTTCCTTTTGGCTTGGATTGCTTTTAATACTGAAATTTTCACTGGATTTGGATATTTTCCCGGCTACAGGGGCCGGATCCTTATCACACTATGTACTCCCCTGGATAACACTTTCAGCTTGTATGGTTGCACGGCTAATCCGAATGACGCGCTCTACAATGTTAGAGGTTATCCGTGCCGACTATGTTCAAACCGCAAGAGCAAAGGGTGCAAAACAATTACGTATTGTGTTCGTGCATGAATTGCGCAATGCACTGCTTCCCATTATTACAGTGGTAGGTATCATTTTAGGACAAACTCTTGGCGGTGCGATCGTGACAGAAACAATATTTGCTTTGCCCGGAGTAGGAACATATTTGCTGCAAGGTATCAATAAATATGATATGCCGGTAGTTATGATCAGCGTGCTGTTCATTGCAGCCATGATTGGTGTGATTAATCTGTTTATAGATGTTCTTTATATGTATGTCGATCCGAGACTGCGCAGCCAATTTGTTAAGGGTTATGTGACGAGGTGATAAAAATGAAAAAAAATATTGAAGTTATGAATGAGCAGAATAAACCAAAACGCAGAGGTCAATTTGGTTCTATATGTTTGCGTTATAGTAGAAATAAAATGGCAATGCTTGGATTGATTATTTTTCTTATCGTCTTGTTTTTTGCAATTTTTGCAGGCTTGTTTGCTGATTATGATGCCGAAGCAATAAAACAAAATATTCCTGACCGTTACCAAAGACCAAATGAGGTGCATATTTTAGGTACGGATGCGTATGGCCGTGACATTTTTGCAAGGATCATATATGGAGCAAGATTGTCCTTAATAATTTCTTTGAGTACTGTTATGATATCCTTGGTGGCAGGCTGTATACTGGGCGCGCTTTGTGCGTATTATGGCGGATTGCTGGACAGTATTATTATGCGTATTACTGATGTTTTTCTCGCTGTACCTCCGACACTGATGGCAGTGACGGTTGTTGCAGCACTGGGAACAAGTATTCCTAACTTAATACTGGCACTGACGATCTCTATGGTCCCACCTTTTACGCGTATTGTACGTTCTGCTGTGTTGCAGATAAGAGGAGCCGATTATATTGAAGCGGCAATCGCATATGGCTCCAAAGATGCATACATCATTTTTTCGCACGTACTGCCTAATGCTATAGGACCTATTATTGTACAAGCGACAGTGAATCTTGCATCTGTGCTGCTTTCAGTTACGGCACTGGGATTCATAGGCTTAGGTGT
>DAIPML010000134.1:0-9099 GCA_036768735.1 Clostridiales bacterium
CAGCCCTTATAGGGCTAATATCAAACCACCATTTGAAATGGTGGTTATTGACTAGTAACAGCAGGATAATTATGCAACTTATTTACAATTATGCATGCAGGCAATGCTCGATTTATAAAGTGCGGCAAGTTAGCTCCTTCAGCTTAAATAAATTCTACACATACCATGAGGTGAGCGTAAATTAGGTAATTGCGAAATTAAAAAACCGAAAACTGTGGATAACTTTTTTTCTTAACGAAGAATTGCGGGTTTCAGGGTAATTTAAGAAAGTTAAGACTGCTTTTTTGAAAACTTATCCACAGGCTTGTAATATTTATGTAAATATTTTAGTTATGAGCAGAGGAGAAAGGTCGAAACCGCTTTCTGCTAAGCAAGTAAAATCGAGGGTTGAAGAGTTTCACAATTAACTAGAGCGTAAATAATTGAAAGGAATATATGATATAGTTGTCTACTATATCATACAAGGAATAATGGAAATTTTAAAAATTAATGTGTCGGTTCGTGATTTGGTTTCCTTTTCAATCCCAGTGAAAGAATCAAGAGGGTCTTTCTTTAATACCGCTATGGAAGGAATTGAGGGACATCAATTAACCCACGAGCTTTTAAAACAGCAAATTGGCGAAGCAGGTACATATAAAAAAGAAAGGTCTATTTCATTAACCTATCAGCACGAGGAATACGAGCTTCAAATTTCAGGACGGATGGACGGCTTAATTGAGATTAATGAAAGCAAAAGTGTTTGTGAAATAAAAACCACTGAGACATCCTTAGACCTAATAGAAAAAGATGACAACCCTGCATACTGGGCGCAAGGCCGCTGCTATGCATATATGCTTGCTAAAGAATTGGAGCTTGAGAATATATCACTGCTGCTTGTATATCACCACCGTGGAAACAAAAAAATTCGAAGCTTTGAAGAAAATCTTAGTTTTAAAGAGCTTGAGAAGTTCTTTCATTCTCTTGTTATTCCATATATAAACGGGATTAAAAAACAACGCGAATGGCAAAATGTACGTAATCAATCAATTACATCGCTTTCTTTTCCCTTCACAGAATTTAGAAAAGGGCAAAGAAAAATGTCTGCTTCTGTTTACCGGGCAATACGCGATGGGCACAAACAGATTATTCAAGCTCCCACCGGAATCGGGAAAACTCTTGGGGCATTGTTTCCTGCCATCAAAGCTATGGGAGAAGGCCACACCGACAAAATATTTTATTTAACTGCAAGGAACACCACGCAGGCAATTGCTTTGCAGGCGTATGAAATGATGGCTCTTTCAAATTTGCGATTGAAAACCCTTCAAATAACAGCAAAGGAAAAGGTCTGTTTATCCCCCGGTACAGCCTGTACATCCGAAGACTGCATATATTTGATTGATTATGATGAAAAATCAAGAAGAATTCTTTCAAAGCTTTTTAAAGAAACCGATTATTTTAGCAGAGAATTCATTGAGGATGCAGCCAAAGGGTGTAACCTATGCCCCTTTGAATTATCCCTTGACCTCAGTTTGCAATCAGATTTAATCATCTGTGATTATAACTATGCTTTTGACCCACGAGTTTTCTTAAAGCGGTTCTTTCAGGAAAAAACTGATGAAAAAATATGCCTGATGGTAGATGAAGCTCATAATCTTCCTGATAGAGCGAGGGAAATGTATTCTGCCCAGCTTAAGCGTTCACAGTTCAGAGATATATATCGTGAAATAAAAAATTATTTCCCCGAAATGGCAAGAGCATTAAAAAAGGCAAGAAAAGCTTTTTTAGAATATATAAAGCAGCTCCCACAGCTTTGGGAGGACAGCGACCTTCCATGGGCATGGAGTGTTCAAGAACCACCGGAAAGCATTATTAACCCAGTAGAGAATTTTTTGTACTCTGCAGAAGGAATTTTCGAGGATAAAACTCCTTATTCCTTTAAGGATGACCTTATTTCCTTCTTTTTTGAACTTGCCCATTTTGTTAAAATATATGACTTATTCGGAGACAATTATACTACCTTTGTTTTTCGTGAAAGAGGCGATGTTACTCTCAGGCTCTACTGCATTGATCCTGCACCAATGCTAAAAAAACGTATGGATTCTGCAGTAAGCTCTATTCTTTTTTCAGCCACCTTATCTCCCCCTGCCTATTTCAAAGAGGTTTTGGGATGTGATGAAGAAAAGACCGGATATCTTTTGCTGCCATCACCCTTTCCTCGTAATAATCTTTATCTGTACATTGAAGACAGCATTTCAACCAGGTACAAGCAGAGAGAAAGCTCTATCTCTAATTTGGTTAAATGCATACATGATACTACGAGCATCAGAAATGGAAACTACCTTGTTTTCTTTCCTTCTTTTTCATATATGCGTAATGTGTCAAATGAGTATCAGGAACAATACCCCGGTGATAGATTGCTTGTTCAGGAAATGAACATGACTGAATACCAGCGTCAAGCTTTCCTTGATAACTTTTCTGTTGATACGGAAGACTCCCTTATTGCTTTTGCAGTGATGGGAGGTATCTTCGGTGAGGGAATAGACCTTAAGGGTGAGCTTTTATCCGGAGCTATTATTGTTGGAGTCGGTCTTCCACAACTCTGTCCCGAAAGAGATATAATAAAGCAATATTATCAAGAGAAAACCAAAAAAGGATTTGACTTTGCATATACCTTTCCCGGACTAAACAAAGTCCAGCAGGCTGCAGGACGTGTTATACGTTCCGAGCAGGACAGGGGCTTTATTATTTTGGTTGATGATCGTTTCTCATCTCCTCAATATAAGCGGATCATGCCCGTAGAATGGTTTCCTTTAAAAACATCAAGGGATCAGATAGTTCTGTCCCTTGATCTGAAAAAGTTTTGGGAGGAAACTTAAAACGACCTCTAGGAGCTTGCTCGGAAAGCCATTATTTCTAATAAATATACAAAAAACACTCACTTTTTCAACGAACCTATGCGGGATTCAGGGCTGTACTTTTTATAAATATTCATCAAAATCGAGTTTCCGTGCAGTCTCCTAGAAAAAAGCCGTTTCACACCATTCCAGGTATCAATCAAAACATTGGTTCAACCGACTTAGATCATCAGCGGTACGTTTCCCACTATTGCAGCAGCAAGCCTTCTTTCAACCTCAAGCCAGTTAATAAGTCCCCACCATGCATTTACATAATCTGCTCGCCTGTTCTGGTAGTCAAGATAATATGCATGTTCCCATACATCGCACACTAAAATCGGGATTCCACTCCACTGAGTTAGGTTTTGATGCTTCTCAGCCTGCAATATCTCCATTCTTCCCCACGATGGCTGCCATGTTAAGATTCCCCAGCCCGAACCTTCAACCTTTTCGGTAGCTTGTATAAATTGATACTTCATTGCATCGATATTGCCAAAATATTGGTTTACGTGACGGATGGTATTATTACCGGGCTTACCTCCTGAACCCTGCGGAGCCATAATAGTCCAATAAATGCTATGCAATATATGTCCTGAACCATTAAAGGCAAGTTCATTCTCCCAATATTTTATATATTCCATATCATTTGTCTTTCGTGCTTCAACAAGATAAAGCTCAGCTTTATTCAAACCGTCGACATAAGCTTTATGATGCCTGTTATGATGTATTCTTAATGTTTCACCGCTTATAACCGGTTCCAAAGCCTTATAATCATACGGTAGTTTTGGCAGCCGATGCATTCCTGGCATAACATATGTCATTTAAGCACCCCCTTTAAGGATAATTTTTACTGCATTTAAGCGTTATTTGCAAACATAATCATACTCTCACCATGCCATACCCACACCGTTTATGAATCCTGATTGTTACTCTTTCTTAGTGTTGAAAGCATCTACTAAGCAAACAACCTTTTACGGGAGATGAATGGTCTGGACTTCATTTTTCAGACCCAAACTGCAGTTTTACTTAACATAATCCTCTCTTCTATTTTATGCATGAAAATTGTACATGTTCTTAAATGACAGGAGAAATTGCTTGAGCTGTTTTTTGCAAAGCAAATAACATACTTTAGTTTATGTGCTTGCGTAGCAAACTGTATTTTCAACACACCCAGGTTGCATGGGCGAGCAGCAAACGAAGTTTGCGACCAGCCATTTCAACGGGGCGGGGGGCACATCCAAGCCTCGTTTTCAATGAGCGCTTGCGCGAATAACGCGCCAAAACGCGGGCGCTGAAAGCGCCTTCCTTGCACGTTTTGTGTGCAACGCACCGCGAGCATTTTATCAAATGCCCTTCAGTGGGGGATTGTACCCGCCACTGAAGCAGAAATCGGTTTATCCCCCGCCTATAGAGGCAGGGGTCTTAGGGCATTTGATAAATACCAAAAAGGGTGCGTCCACATTGGAACGCACCCTATTTACGATTTCATGTTCTCATAGATGATTTAAAAGTAATATGTTTGAGGTTTATGATTTCTCGTTCTGAAGCATTAGGGTATATTGGCTCGTATATAGCTTCGCATAGTGTCCTTTTTTCGCCAGCAGCTCATTATGGCTCCCCTCTTCAATAATCTTTCCGTCCCTTATAACGAGTATCCGGTCAGCAGAACGAATTGTTGAAAGACGATGAGCGATAATAAAGCTTGTTCTTTTTTTCAGAATGTTAGCTATGGCATCCTGTATCAGATGCTCGGTTTCAGTGTCAACGGATGAGGTTGCTTCATCCAGCACAAATATTGCCGGATCTGAAATAATAGCCCGGGCAAAAGATACGAGCTGCTTTTCACCGGTTGACAAAAGGGATCCGCCTTCACCAACAGAAGTATCATAGCCTTTCTCCATCTTCATTACTATTTCATGCAGATTAACAAGCTTGCTTGCCCTTATAATATCTTCTTCTGACGCATCAAGCTTACCATATACTATGTTTTCCTTAATAGTTCCGCTAAAAAGGTGCGGCGTTTGAAGCACATACCCAAGGTTTTCATGCAGCCAAAGCATAGGCATTTTGACATAATCATTTCCATCTATTAGTATCTGACCGCTTGTAGGCTCGTAAAACCTGCATGCCAGATTTACAATAGTGCTTTTGCCTGAACCTGTATCGCCAACCAGTGCAATTTTCTCACCTGCTTTTACCGAAAGGTTAAAGTTTTCTAAAACCTTTTCTCCCGTTTTATAAGCAAACGAAACATTTTCAAATTCGACATTACCGACCATTGCCGGCCATGCATCTCTGTTGTCTTCACCGTATTTTTCTAGTACCTCACCATTATCAGCAATATCAGGCTTTGTTTCCAATAAGGACATTACTCTCTCCGCAGATGCCTGTGAGGATTGCAAATCCGCAAAAATTCTTGCCATATCCCTTATTGGATAGAAGAACTGGATAGCAAACGAAATAAATATTGTCAATGTACCATAGCTGATGTCCCCAATCATAACACGGGTTCCACCCTTCCACAGAACAAGCGCCGCGCCGATACTGCCAAGAAATATAACTATCGGCATGTAAATTGAGGTGAAAGATGCTGCAGCTACAGATTTATGGTTCATTTCACTGGTAAGCACCTGGAAATCTTTAAGGTTTCCAGCTTCCCGCACAAGGGTTTTAGTCGTCTTTACTCCTTGGATCCCCTCATTAAAAGCTCCGGTGATCAACGAGTTATTTTTTCTTATATCCCTATGGCTTTGCAATATTCTTTTCTGGAAGTATATACTAACCACAAAAAGCACAGGAGCAACCATAAATGACAATAGCGCCAGCTTCCATTCGAGAATTAGCATTACTGCAGAAGCAACAACCATCATGAAAATACCCCAAGAAAAATCAACCAAACCCCATGACAGTGTGTTGCCCAACCTCCAGATATCTGATGTCAGTCTGGACATCATCCAACCTACAGGCGTAGTATCGTAATATGAAAACGAAAGTGTCTGAAGGTGCTCAAAGCCAGCTTTTCTGATATCATAGCATATCCCTGTTTCCACAATGCCCGCTGAGTAAATCATCTTTTTTACAATAATCGTCTGCACAACAATCATTAACGCATAAACGGCAAAAAATGCAAAAGTGCCGTTTGTTGTTCTTAGCATGATAAAATTATCAATAGCATAACCCTGCAACAAAGGCGTTAGTGCGTCAAACCCTGCAAGCATGCCCATGAGAAGGCTCAAAAATGCAAGCTTTCCCTTGTAGGGCTTTGCATAACGGATAAACTTTTTCCAAAGCTCTAAATTAAAGCCTTTAGAGAATACCTCTTCTTGAAATCCATTCATATGTAATTAATTCACCCCTTCCACTTCCATTGAGCTTTGAATTGCCCATATCCTGGCATATAAGCCACCTTCATTAACAAGCTCGCTATGCGTTCCTTGCTGAATGATTTGGCCATTATCGAGTACCATAATGAAGTCTGACTGTGCAAGCGTATTAATCCTATGAGAAATTATAAAAGTAGTAACACCTTTACTTCTTTCTCTCAGTGCGTCTCTTATCAATATATCCGTTTCCATGTCAACTGCACTTAAAGAATCATCGAAAATAAGAATCGGTTGATCCTTTAAAACAGTCCGGGCAATCGCAACACGCTGCACCTGACCTCCGGACAGAGTAACCCCTCTCTCTCCAACCAGTGTTTCATATCCTTTTTCAAAGGATGTTATGGAATCATGAATGGCAGCGATTTTAGCCGCGTTTTCAACTTCTTCAATGCCGGCATCCGGATTCGACAGCTTGATGTTGTCTAATATAGACTTCGAAAACAGGAAAGGTTCTTGAAGAACTATTCCAATATTACTTCTCAGCCACTTTTTATCTATATCCTTCAGCTCATGTCCATCAATCTTAATGTTTCCATGCTGATACTCAAACAATCTAACTAAAAGATGCATTAAGGATGATTTTCCACATCCTGTTGGCCCTAAAATTCCAACAGTCTGACCCTGTTTTACCGTAAAAGATAAATTTCTTAAAGGTTCTGTTCCGTCAGGGTATTTAAAAGAAACATTTTCAAACTCAATATTTCCTTTAATTTCAGGAGTCAATCCTTCTGTATCATGTGGTTCCGAGGGCTTATTCAGGATCTCAATTATCCTGTCCAGAGCGACAAATGCTTGACCCATATCGGAAATAACACGCCCCAATTGCCTTATTGGCCAAATCAAGTTTCTTATGTAAGCAGCAAACAGTATAACAGTTCCGAGAGTAATAATTCCGTTTGCAGCCCAGCTGACAGATATAAATAATACTATCGCTGCCTGTGCCATACAAAGTGCGTCAGAAACAGACCAGTACCATGACAAAAGCGCCAATAGCTTTCTTACCCTTCCCCTATGCTGCACATTCTTTTCATTGAATTTCTCAATCTCATAGCTTTGTCTTCCAAATGCTTTTACAACCCTGACACCTGTTAAGTTCTCCTGTAGGGTGGTGTGCAATTGGGAGTCAGATTCCTCCACAAGTCTGGAAGTCTTCTTAACCTTGGTAAAAAAGACTATGGAGGTTATGAAGATTAAAGGAATTACGCAAAGAGAATACAGTGTAAGCTTTACATTAATTTGCAGCATTGCTATCAACGTTAAAATTACGGTGAACAAAATTTCGCCAACCTGAGGAACTTGGTTTGCCAAATATTTGCGCACAGTTTCAACATCAGTTGTACTGCGTTGTGTAAGATCCCCGGTCTGAGATTTTATGTGTTCACCAAATTCCATGTGCTGCAAATGATCGTATAATGTATCCCGGATTTTTTTTGCGGCATTCTCTGTACTAATGGAAATCCAACGGCCTCTGAGGTATTGGAACAAACCGCCCAATATAGTCAGTAAAATATAAATTAATCCCGGTATCCAAAGCTTTTGAGCTAAGGCTTCTCTTCCACCAAAGTCTGTAACCAGCCGCAGCAGCCATTCAGGCAGATTCATAGGCTCCGTACCTATTACCGAATCAATTGTGAAGCTGACGATTAGCGGGTTGAAAATAGAGACTACAACCGCAACTCCGGAGAATAAAATTGCGATAACATATCTAAGCACATTCTTCTTCATAAATTGCTTCATTAAGCTGATTTTTTTCATGTTAACCTCCTTGAAAATATGGAGACAGGTTCTTATATAATGCTGCGGAGTTAAATAAAGGCTACAGATTCATAAGAACCTGCAGCCCGTCGACTTTTTTACGAAAAGCTAAATGACGGGTATCTTTTTGGAATGCAGGTCTCTTCCATATTTTGCGCACGCAAAAAAACTATCTTCATATATAAAACTTGTCATGTTTGTTATGTTTGTCATGCTTGCTATATTTGTTATATTTGATTTCCCTACTATAATTGTTTTACTTGCCAAACGCATATTCATGAAACGACCCTCCCTCCAATCAGTATTGTTGATTTCACTGCATCAAATAAAAATCATATAAGTAATGCTTTTTAATGTAATGCACCTTATGGAAAACAAATTGTTATTTCGAATGAAGTAAATATTATACTATTTATATGGTAGATTCAACCTTTTTTTAGTTTTGTAACTCAAAAGTAACATTATAACAGTATCGTATTTCCCAAAATAAACAATTCATTAACCGCCCTATATATAATAACTTCATAACTGCTTATTGTAAAGATAAAAAATTATTATAATGAAGCTGGGAACGTGACAGGGGAACGTGACAGGGGACGGTTCTTTGTCACGCTTTGCTTCTCTTATGCCTTGACTCTCTGAACCATTCCTCTATTTATCTTTAGAACAAGCGCTATCTGTCTAATCGATAGATTTGAATTCTTTTTTAAATCTACTATTATCTCTTTTCTTATCTCCTCATAACCTTTCAGCCCTAAGCAATCTAATTTTACTCCTCTCGCTGTTAGAATTTTTTCTATATACTCTTTGGCTAACTTTACTCCTATGCCGCAAGTAAGTATCTATCTGTTTTGACAGCCTCACTTTTATACCTGTCATGGAACAGATGACCTAACCTTTCATAAATATTCTTGTTTTTTATCAAAATTCCAAGACCTCCACTTCTATAAGTGGGGGTTCCTTATTAACGGGTCGAGGCTTGTGGTGCGTTCCAGTGGGTTAGGGTTATCCTCCATATGGGAGCGTTCCAGTGGGTTAGGGTTATCCTTCTTGGGGGAGCGTTCCAGTAGGTTAGGGTTATCCTTCTT
>DAIPML010000135.1:0-9083 GCA_036768735.1 Clostridiales bacterium
TTTGAAAGCTTGATAACCATAATACGATCCTACCATAATATCTGTAGTATGAAAAGGTTAGCTTGTGCGGGAGAGCTCGCTGACCTTGGCTGTTGTTACTGTTTATAGGTAACTAAGGAGGGCTACGCCCACAACCAAATAGCGGAACCTTACAGCTGCAAAACATCAAATTCTTTTTTTTATTTTATGTTTTGCAGCAATAAGGTACTAAGGAGACATAGGTGTACAATATTGGGTAACATTAGCATAATGCAGTAATGAAAAGAGATGATGAACCAAGTATGAAAAAAATAAGGCACTTTTAAATTACTTGTGCCTTTAGCGAAGAGAAGAAACGATTATGAATATTAAGCGAATTAACTCCTTTTACTGGTGGTACTTTTCAGCCCATTCCTGAAAAGGCAAGCCTTCTTCCGTTACATTGTCAATTTCTATTCTATTGCTTAGATCAGTGAAACCCGGTGCGATATGGGCATTAATACGAGAACCATGAATATTCCCGTGCCACATTGGATTGTTATTGGCATTATTATAATCTACAGGCTTTACTTTATTTGATTGCACTAAAAAGTTTTTTACATCTCGATTCTTTTTTATAGACCTGTTATCCATAGTAATCCCTCTTTCTTTTATTATTTTATGAACATTTCGCTAGGCTTTAATACGCAGCATTCTGTAACTGCGAAACCACCGTCTATTATTTTATTACATTTTATTTTGTGCAATTGAGTACTTTTATATTCTTGTCTTGATCGGTTTAAAAATTTCTTGAGCAGAAAGGATTATGAAAGAACTAAAAATTTACCGTAAGCCAAAATTAAAACACTCTTCCTTTTCATGTTCAACATTTCTATCCGCATCACTTATTTGTGACATACTAACGTCAGGTGAGGCTCTACTAAAGATAGACTTTAACTTTTTATCTAATTCATGAGACCCCCACTTCTATAAGTGGGGGTTCCTTATCCCTGCTTCGGTGGGGGTAGAGTCCTCCACCGAAGTTCCGATGTTCAGCTTTAGCTGAACGAGTTCAATTTACGTTTTCAGTTTTTTATGCGAAATCAATTGAAACACTGTGTGAAAAATGTTAAGATATAATCCATACAAATAGCAGACAAGCCTTTTGTTGTAGTATGGATAGGTTAAGGAGTTACAAAATTATGACAATAACTGAAATATTAGCAGAAAATTCACGGTTGTACGGTAGCGATGTGAGCTTGGTTGAAATAAACCCGGAGATGCAGGAAAAACGTGAAAAAACATGGCGCGAATTTGAACTAGTTGAAACTATTTCCGAAGCGCAATGCCGTCGAGAAATTACTTGGTCAGAATTTGATGACAAGGCAAATCAAATGGCAAACCTCTTAAAGTCTCGTGGTATAAAAAAAGGAGAGAAGGTTGCCATCCTTATGATGAACTGCTTGGAATGGCTTCCTATATATTTTGGAATTCTAAAAAATGGCTCTGTAGTTGTTCCTCTGAATTACCGCTACACAGCCGAAGAGATAAAGTATTGCTTAGAGTTATCAGAATCGGATGCACTTATATTCGGTCCTGAATTTATTGGACGTATAGAAACAATTTATAATCAAATTCCCGGAATAAGGCTGAGTCTTTATGCCGGTGAAGACTGCCCTACTTTTGCTGAAAGCTATAATGAGCTTGCAGCGGCTTGTTCAAAGGCTGCACCTGATATAACTCTTACCGAAGATGATGATGCAGCATTATATTTTTCTTCAGGAACTACAGGTTTTCCAAAAGCTATACTTCATAACCACGCAAGTCTGCTCTCCGCTTGTCAAACGGAACAAAACCATCACAAGCAGACAAGAGATGATTGTTTCCTGTGCATCCCTCCGCTATATCACACCGGAGCTAAAATGCACTGGTTTGGAAGCTTTTTGGTGGGAAGCAAAGCTATTTTACTGCGTGGAGTTAAACCTGAGTGGATACTTAAAACGGTTTCAGATGAGAAGGTCTCTATTGTATGGCTTCTTGTGCCTTGGGCTCAGGATATTCTTGATGCAATTGAAAATGGTAAAGTAAAGCTGGATGATTATAAGCTGGAGCAATGGCGTTTAATGCATATAGGCGCTCAACCCGTTCCTCCAAGCCTCATAAGAAGATGGAAAAAATATTTTCCAAACCATTTATACGACACAAACTATGGTCTTAGTGAATCTATCGGACCAGGCTGTGTCCATCTTGGAATTGAAAATATACACAAGGTCGGAGCAATTGGAGTCCCCGGCTATCATTGGGAAGTAAAAATTGTCGATGAGTCCAGATGTCCTGTACCACAAGGTAAAGTGGGTGAACTTGCCGTTAAAGGACCCGGAGTCATGAAATGTTATTATAACGACCCAAAAGCGACAGAGGCAGTATTGAGCAATGGCTGGCTTTTCACAGGTGACATGGCTCGCATTGATGAAGATGGGTTTATTTACCTGGTTGATAGAAAAAAGGATGTTGTAATAAGTGGTGGTGAAAATATATATCCTGTGCAAATCGAAGATTTTCTTCGTGCTCATGATGCTATTAAGGATGTAGCGGTTATTGGTCTGCCTGATCCCCGTATTGGTGAAATTGCTGCTGCTATAATAGAACTTAAACCCGAGCGCATCTGCACCGAGGAAGACATAATAGCATTTTGTTCTTCTCTACCGAGATATAAGCGCCCACGCAAGATCATATTTGACAAGGTTCCTCGTAATCCTACAGGTAAAATAGAAAAACCTAAATTAAGAGAAAAATATTGCGGCGGAAGCTTGGTTGCCGCTCAAATTCAAAGCTGATTATCAAAGTCGAAATGGCTTTCTTGGTGATAATAATATTATGATTACTTCCAAAAAAGTCGTGAATTGAACTCGTTCAGCTAAAGCTGAACATCGGAACTTCGGTGGAGGACTCTACCCCCACCGAAGCAGGTATAAGGAACCCCCACTTATAGAAGTGGGGGTCTCATGAATTAGATGACTTTTTCCTGCAGGTTTGTCTTTCTGTTTATTAGGAAAAAACAATTATTTGAATTGTTAAATCATTCATCCCCACCTATGTTTCACTATCGTGAATAAATAAATAATAGGTGGGGCTTCTGATTTATTTATTAAAAATTTAGCTTGAAATTCGTATCAGTCATGTCCATTTTAATAGACATGTTATTGGCCATTTCGGCTAATTTATCTCTTGACACATTGTACAACGCAATGTACAATATTTTTAAGAGGTGTTTTTATGATCGCAACAGCAAGCGAAATGAAAAATGGCTTTGGGCAATACCTAAAGCATGTCACAGACGAAAATGGCGAAGTGATCGTTACCAAAAACAATGTCCGTGTGGCAAGGCTTGTTCCCTATGTCTCTGATATTGAGAAGTATTATACAGTAAAAGAAAACGCAGTGAATTACGACTACAATAAGAAAACTGTTTCTTATGAAGAGTTTATGGATATCTGTAGCAAAAGCAGCGCAAGGATGGAGTTTCTAAACGGTGAAATCATTATTATGGGCTCACCGGACATTGACCATCAGGCGGTTTTGGGTGATTTGCATGTTATTTTCAATAACTTTTTCAAGGGAAAAAAATGCAGGCCTTTTATTGCGCCTTTTGATGTTCATTTCAGGAAAAAAGATATTACTGACCCAGACGTACTTCAACCTGATCTGATTGTTTTGTGTGACATGGAAAACAATATTAATGAACAGAGAAGATATACGGGAACTCCTTCGCTGACACTGGAGATATTGTCCGACAGCACAAGAAGCAGAGATATGGTTTATAAGCTTAACACTTATATGACATCAGGTGTATCAGAATACTGGATTGTCGATATCCAGTACAAGAAAATTACCATATATACTTTCACAGATCTCAAAGCAGATAGAATGGAGGTCTATAAGCCTGGTGAAACTGCAGACTCATTTGCTTTTGAAGGCTTAAGCGTTGATGTCAAGGCGTTGTTTAACAATATGCCGTAATTTGACATTTTTACTTCATCTTTTGCACTACTGTTACCTCGTTTTTACCTTGTTTGTGCTACCCATTCATGCCCACCTAAAAAAGGCATCACTTATTCTGAGAGCTTATATATCAAGCGTGCTATATTACCAAGTGAAGCCTGTTTTTCCACAGCACCTATATTGAAGGCTACCCTTGGCATTCCATAAACAACACATGATTGTTCGTTCTGTCCAATGGTTCTGGCTCCTCCTCTGCGCATTGAAAGAAGCCCCTTTGCACCGTCATATCCCATGCCTGTAAGAATTACTCCAATCGCATTGCTTCCCGCTTCCTTTGCTACTGATTCAAATAGCACATCGACAGACGGACAATGACCATTCACCTTTTCACCACTAAAACATTGAACCTTGTAGTGATCACCAATTTTAACAACCTTCATGTGCCGGTCACCAGGTGCAACCAAAACCTGCCCGGGTTTAATGAAATCCCCTGTCCTCGCTTCTTTCGCATTTAATGCAGAAGAAGAATTTAATCTCTCAGCAAACATACGTGAAAAAACCGGTGGTATATGTTGAACTATAACAATACCCGGTGTGTTTTTAGGCAAATCCTTTATTATCCTGTGGATTGCCTCCGTTCCTCCGGTTGAGGCTCCGATTGCTATAATACGATTTACGTTGCTTTTTTTATTTGTTCCGATTTTATCTAAAGTCTGTGATTTTTCCTCCAGAATAACTTTTGCCATAGATGCTGTTTTTACTTTTTCAATTAATTCTCCTATAAAAGATTTAACGCTATCAACCGAGTTAAGATCAGGCTTGGCAACAAAATCAACCGCACCTGCATTTATCGCATCAAATACAACCCCGTTAACGGAACTCACCGTTATAACGGGCAGCGGGTATTGCGGAATAAGCTGTCTGATAAACTCAATTCCGTTCATTTTAGGCATTTCCACGTCACAAGTCATAACATCAGGTCTATATTTCACAATTTTATCCCTCGCATCATAGGGATCGTTTGCGGTAGCAACAACCTCTATACCCGGATCTGAAGAGATACCTTTTGACAAAACCTCGCGAAATAAAATACTGTCATCGACTACCAAAACCCTAATTATTTTTTTTGACAATACAACCACACCTCACTCTTTCCGGTAAACTGCGGGCATTATATATTTATATGCTGTCTCGTCCCGATTAATAGACTCTGAATGACCGATAAATAAATATCCGCCGCGTTCAGTAAAATCATAAAACTTATTAACAAGCTTATTTTTAGTATGATTATCAAAGTATATCATCACATTCCGGCAGAATATAACATGAAATTTCCTTTTGAACGGAAATATTTCTTCCATTAAATTAAATTTTCTAAATATTACTTCTTTTTTAATTCTTTTATCTATTTCAAAAGTATCATCGTCATGTTTTTTAAAATAATTAATCTTCCATCTATTTGGTATATCTGCTATGCTTTCACTACTGTATATGCCTTGTCTTGCAGTATCAAGCACTTTGCTTGAAATATCTGTAGCGAGTATCTCGGTATCCCACCACATTTTCTCATCCGAAAAAAATTCATCAATGATCATAGCCAAAGTATAGGGTTCCTCACCTGATGAACAACCTGCACTCCATATCCCTAAATCTTTTACACGTACACTCGTTTTAAGATAAGGCAGTACATTATTCCTGAAATACTTGAAATGCTCCGATTCTCTCATGAAAAAAGTGTGGTTTGTTGTTATTTTATTTATTAGTGTATTTAAAGAATTGCCTGTTTTATCTGAACGGACAAAATCAAAGTATTCGGTAAAGCTTGTAAAACCATATTGCAGGAGCACATTGTAAAGACGGCTTTTTACCAGAGCACGCTTTTTTTCCATAAGATTAATTCCGTAATTAGACTTAACAAATACCGAAAACCTTCGAAATTCATCATCAGTAATGTTTATATTCTGAAAATCCATACCCGCTTAGCCTCACTGATAAAATGATTATCATCCAGAAAGTCACGTCGTACTTTCTGCTGAGACAAGCCAATCAAGGCTTGCCTCAGCGTAAAAAAATTCTAGTACTTTCCAAACTCAGTGTCATTTAGTTTTATATGTATGTTGCTAGGGTCTGCTTTAAGTACCTTTTTTTTGCTTTTGGTCTGAATGCTTTTCCCCTTTTCAGACATCTCTTCCAACGCCCTTGCAATTTCCGGGTTTAACCTATTCATACTATTTATTTGCTGTCCTTGCGTTTTTAGAGTAAATTTAGCAACCATATCTTTAAGTATATCGGCCTGGCTTGACAATTCCTGACTTGCGGAAGCACTTTCTTCTGCGGTTGCCGAATTGTTCTGAACAACATCAGAAACCTGTTCAATACCTTGATTTACCTGAGAAATACCTATTGCCTGCTCATTAGAAGCTACTGCAATTTCACCAACAAGCTCTGCAGCCTTGGATATACCGTCTACAATCTTTCCGAGTGCTTCCGCTGTATCCTGGGCTATTTTTGTTCCGGCTTCAGACTTTTTAATAGAGCCTTCGATTAGGGTAGTGGTCTCTTTAGCAGCATTTGCACTTCTTGCTGCAAGATTTCTTACCTCTTCTGCTACTACCGCAAAGCCTTTCCCGTGTTGTCCTGCTCTTGCCGCTTCAACAGCTGCATTTAGTGCAAGTATGTTTGTTTGGAAAGCAATTTCATCAATTACTTTAATAATTTTTGAAATATTTACTGATGACTCATTGATTTCATCCATTGCTTTTAACATTTCCTGCATTTGCTTGTTCCCTTGCACAGCATTATTCTGAGCATTTAATGCCAATTCGCTGGCTTGGTCGGCATTGTTAGCATTTCTCTTTGTCTTGTCAGTAATTTCATGTATGGATGAAGTTAATTCTTCAATTGAGCTCGCCTGCTCAGTCGAACCTTGAGATAAGGCCTGGCTCGAATCAGAAACCTGTGAAGATCCGGCAGCCACTTGCTCAGATGCTGTATTGATCTCATTGAGAACATCGTTAAGTGTATCTATTGTCTTATTAAGGGCATTCTTTATCAAAGCATGATCTCCCTTATAATCTGCGTCTACACTGACATTCATATTCCCTTTTGCCATTTCAGCTAGAATAGCAATTGCATCGTTGATAGGTCCCATAACCGCATCTAAGGTTTCATTTACTCCCTGAACAATTCTTCTGAAATCACCATAGTGTTTGGTCACATCGGCTCTTGTTGATAGACGTCCTTCAACTGCTGCAACAGACAGCATATTAGCATCTGCGACAAGCTCATTTACCGCATCAATACATACATTAAGATTATTTTTTATTGTATTGAAATCGCCATTGTAATTGTCGGTTATTTTTTCAGGAATATCTCCTCTGCTTATCTTGTCAACATAATCGGCTGCAACGTTTAGCGGATTTATTACCGCATCAAGGGTATCGTTTACTCCCTGAACAATTTTTCTGAAATCTCCGTAGTGCTTAGTCGCATCGGCTCTTGTCGCCAACCGTCCTTCAATTGCTGCCACAGATAACATATTTGCATCTGCGACAAGCTCATTTACCGCATCAATACATACATTAAGATTATTTTTTATTGTATTGAAATCGCCATTGTAATTGTCGGTTATTTTTTCAGGAATATCTCCTCTGCTTATCTTGTCAACATAATCGGCTGCAACGTTTAGCGGATTTATTACCGCATCAAGGGTATCGTTTACTCCCTGAACAATTTTTCTGAAATCTCCGTAGTGCTTAGTCGCATCGGCTCTTGTCGCCAACCGTCCTTCAATTGCTGCCACAGATAACATATTTGCATCTGCGACAAGCTCATTTACCGCATCAATACATACATTAAGATTATTTTTTATTGTATTGAAATCGCCATTGTAATTGTTTGTTATTTTTTCTGGAATATCTCCCTTACTTATCCTGTCAACATAATCTGCTGCCACATATAAAGGTCCTATTACAGCATCAAGGGTGTCGTTTACTCCCTGGACTATATCGCTGTATGCGCCTTGGTATTTGCTAGTATCACCTCGGGTTTGAAGCCTTCCTTCAACAGCAGCATTGGTTAAATTACTGGCTTCTGCAACAAGTTCTTTAATACTTTGCAATATTTTTCCTATTGATTTAGACAGCACGCCAACCTCATCATTTGTACTAATATCCATTACCACACTTAAGTCTCCGACTGCAAGCTTATCGGCAGCAATCACCATTTTGTCAATGGGCTTACATATAATACTTGCCAGGAATAACCACATCAATATAGCAATTACCACACCTGCCACAGCAAAAGCTATCATCATAACCGATGATATTCTTGCTGAAGCTGTATTATCCAAAGAAGCTTCATGAGCTAGGGTTTCTTTTAGCTCCATCAGCTCATCAACAGCAGCTTGTTCCTCTTCCATTGAAGTTGTCATCTCACCATATAACAGCTTTTCTGCTTCAGCGCCATTATTCACTTCGATCAATTTTATTATACTGTTTATGTAAGTGTCATTTTTAGCATGGGCAGCTTCTATTCTGTCCAGCAGATTTTGTCCTTCAGATGTAAAAGTAGTTTCTGCCAAAAGTTTGATATCTTGCTGCACATTCAACTGTGCTTGCTGAACAATACTAATATTTTTCTGTATTTCTGACGATGTTTTTGCTCTTATAGCATCCCTTAAATATATACTGATATTGGCAAACGCTTTGTCAAACTTCGCCACATCAGCAATTCCGACCGTCATTTTTTCATACATAATATTATTATTTTCCGCCATGGTTGAAACACTGGTTATTCCGATAACACCAACAATCCCTGTGATAATAGCAACCAGAATAAATCCAATTAATAGTTTTCTTTTAATTTTCATATCCTTTAACCATTTCATAGCAAATCCCCTTTCCAATGTTCCTTTTATTTCATTATTTCTCTTATTTCATCAAATTCCCGAGACCCCCACCGAAGCCCAATGCGTATTTTACTTCGTAAAAACGCTTGATGTTCAGCTTCAGCTGAACGAGTTCACTATTTCTCTTATTCGATTTCACTTATTGCTTCAATTTCATCATTATTTAATATTTTTTCACAATCCAGCAAAAGCTTTACATCATTACCCACTTTGC
>DAIPML010000136.1:0-7600 GCA_036768735.1 Clostridiales bacterium
TTCCCCAGCTTTTACATTTAACATACCAATTGTATAAATCTGCGCTTCTATCATCTATATACCCTGACACAGCAACCCAATGGTAAGAAAAGTTACTCGGTATGTTTTCTTCAATATAATAGGAGGAACCTGAAGTTAAATCATTGCCTATTCCTAAAGCTACAGGAGCATTTCTGTTGTTTATGCCGTCCTTAATTGTATTCCATACATCGACATTACTAGATGTATTCGCTCCAGAACCCAGTGCGGTTCCTTTATACTTCATAATAGTAGGAATTGTATAGTTTCGTGAAGGCGCTTGTGCATAAGCTTTTAACCCGTTATTAAAGCTTGTTGCTTTTGTTCCACCAATTGGTGACATATATCCACATAATTCTATTCCGATAAATGTTGGCGAGTTATATTCAAACCATACTTGTGTTCCTCCTGTACCCCACTTCAGTTGGGAATACGATGAATTTCTTTCTCCTAAATGCCATAGCAATAAAGCACCAGCTGAAGGACCGCATCCACAAGCTGAAAATACAGGACCTAATTGTTTTTGTATGTATGTGCTGTCAAGTGGGTATGAGATAGAATCATATCCTCCAGTAGGTGGGGCCGGTTGTGTTGATGCATAGGTTATATTTGAAAGAGAATTAGATGAATACTCCTCCAATAATCCTTTGTGTACAATATTATCCCACCTCTTATTGTTTTCAATTTTTTGAGCGTTTGTTAGCTGTGGTTTACATACAAGCTTATTTCCACCATCCTTTTTAATCCATTCTTTCGATATATTGCTCACATAGTAGGCGTCACCATTTTTTAGCTCAATGCTTGTTATGTATGCTAATGGACCGTTGTATAAGTTCTCCGCTTTTTGTATTAAATTATTTGTGTCAATTTTACTTTTTACTAGGATTTCCAACTCGTCTTTTGTAACTATTGGGATTGAACCTTTACCAGCTTCAATAATGGGATCCATATCATAGGATGTTGATGTAATAACATAACCAATGATATCGTTGTTAGTGCTATTAATAATATGGAAACCATAGGAAACCAAATTGCCATAGTCATCATAAAAATTTATCTTTTGTTGCGATATTGATAAGGTTCTCGGATTATATCCAAAAAAGTCAGTATCCAGATTTATAAAGTTCACAATTGCTTTATAAACCTCATCTATTTTCGTAAGCTTAATATTTGGTTGAGGTTCATTTGCAAAAGTGTTCGCAATACTTACCAAATAAAAAAACACAATAAAAAGAGAAAGTTTTGACAGATGCTTTTTCATTTTTACACTCTCCATTCCATAATAATGAATTATTTTTTAATCAGTCATATCAAGTTTATCCAGCTCTTAAAGCAATGGTATAGACCATTCCTTATAAAACCCCATTGTGTTGAATTATACATTACAGTATAATAGAAGTGGCTCTTAAATATCCTTTTAATCCAAAGATTCGAAGTGTCTAAGATTAGTTGCGGATATATGAGAGCCGTTCTTGTTTATCCGGTGCTCTTATACTTAACATTGCATGTACACTCCTTTCTCTTGTTAAGGGAGATAAATTTTCCCCTTTTATAATATAAGACAGTTTAAATCTAACTTTTGTTACAGCATTTCGAAAAAAAATTTATTTTATAGTTTGGGAAAGTGTAACATTTTAATTAGATACTACGTCATAAATAATAGAATATGTTCGGTAATTTACTACGAAAGGGGAAATAAAAAATGTGTAGGCATTCCAGGATGCTTGTTTTAGCTCTATTGATTATTTTATCATTTCAGCAGGTTTCTTTTGCAAAAGAGGATTTAAAGCGCCCACCAAAGCCAACGGAAGGAATTGAGTCATCAGATCCCAAACATGGCAGCAGTATAGAAATCAGTATAAAGTCTATTCAAGGCGGGCTTTTCTATAAGTACAATTGTACTATAGACAATACAGGGACTGAGTTATACATTGGGGGTATTACAAGTGCCAATTATCTAGCTGACAAAGTAAGTCTTACGCTATATCTTCAAAAATGGAATGGCTTGCAGTGGGTGGATATACAAAGTTGGTCTTTTATTGAGTATAATACGAAAAGCATAATTGAAGGAAAAGAAATAAGCTATGAGCAAGGTAACTATTACAGAGCAAGAGCAACGCATTCTATTAATTTTGGCTCACAAACTGAAACCCAGACTTCAACATCTACTTATATATATGTGGAATGATAAAATAGGTGGTACTGTTGTACCACCTACTTCATTGACTTTGCAATTTTAATTATTTCATCCCTGCTAATATTGCCATGTATTTCACAGCTAATAGTATCATTATCCCACATTATACCATTGAGATTTTCTTCATAACATATAAGTGTATATTCAATATTATCAGTTTCTAAAATCTCAATTTGGGTATTCTCACCGTTTACGATATTTAATGTTTCATTTGAGTCGGCTGGGAAGTTCTGCTGAAGTATTTCAAAGCATTTCGTTTTATTATCGTTACTAACGTATAAATAAGTAACCGTTTCCCTCTCTTCGTATTTATTCAGCATGTTAACTTTCATTAACTGAAAATCCTTCGGGATATATTCGGGTATAAACAATCTAAAATGTATTTTCTTTTGTGTTTCACCTATTCTTGGGTCATCGATGTCCCTTCCAAAAAGGTAGTCAGGAGTATTTTCATCAAAAGGCGAAACAACCTTTTTATAAATTTTTATAGTATCGTCATCTATCACAATCATTTTCTTCATAATTCTGTTAGCGAATGCCATCACTGGAGCTTGAAAGCTAACAAATAATGTTGCAAAAACCGCTATTGTAATACAAATAACAGCAGCTAATTTGCAACGTTTCATTAACTGTTTTTTTCTTTCCTTTTGGCGTTCTGCTCTTAAATGAGTGATTATATACTCCCAGACTTCCTCTTTAGGGGGGCAGGGTATTTCATCAATTCTTTCTTTTATTATTTCCTTAAGAAAAGTACCAAAATCCTTTGGCATTTTCTTTCACTCCTTTTATATTAGACAGGGGATTTATGTAATGCGTTACTTTAGTTTCATTAGCGCCGGATTTGTGGTGTGCATTAACCCCTTATATACTATAAGACATATAGTACATCAAAAATGTTACACATAATAAAAAAATATTAAAATATAAAAATATTATAATACATTCTTTGGAGAAGCACAGCATACTTTTGTTATATTATACAATGTGTCCCTAATAATGGGAACACTGCAAGAGCCCATATGCTTCATATAACATATTGTAAAGATTAAACCTGCACTAAACAAAAATATTCTTTATATAATTGCATTACACACATTATTTACATTATTTACATAGCCCCCATGAAATGATAATATGTAGATATTGGAGGTATGATATTGCTATGAACAAGAATTTTTGCCTTGTCCTCGCCGGTGGCGGAACCAAAGGAGCATATCAGGTGGGTGTTTGGAAAGCGTTAAAGGAATTGGATATAACAATATCCGCCATAGCGGGCACATCAATTGGAGCCATAAATGCAGCTTTTATGATCCAGGGTTCAGCTGAAAAGCTTGAGCAAATGTATTATAACATCGATGTGGATGATGTAATAGACACGGATGTTGAAATAAGCCAAAGCAAAAACATCTTTAGTATCAGCAATATAGCTAAAATCGCAAGAGATTTCATACGCCTGAAGGGTTTTAATAATGAACCTTTACGGAATTTACTTCAACAGAATCTGGATATTGAAAGGCTATACAACTCAGATATTGACTTCGGAATGGTAACTTATTCAATTAAGGATCATAAACCCAATGAAGTTTTTAAAGGAGATATAGAAAAAGAGGATTTTATAAAATATCTTCTTGCATCCGCCTGTTTCCCGATATACAAAGCTCAGAAAATCGGAGAAAACACATATATGGATGGCGGCCTTTATGATAATATGCCAATTAATATGCTTATTAAGAAAGGGTATAAGAGGTTTATTGCTGTTGACATTTCCGGACCGGGGCTTAAACGAAGCCTTATCAACAAGGATATATATATAAAGCTTATACGCCCCAATGAATCGATTGGAGGAATCTTTGATTTCGATAGAGAACGAATCAAAAGAAACATAGAATTGGGATATTTGGATACAATGAAAGCTTTTTGCAAGCTGCAGGGTCGCAGATATTATTTTAAGACTAATGATTTCTGCAAAATGTTGCGAAAATTCAGCATCCAAACAATAGAAGGGCTGGAGATTGCAGCAAATTTATATGATATGGATGAAAACACAATTTATAAACCTGATGCTTTTCTAAAAGAACTCAAATCAAGACATGATGCGGCCTTTGAGCAGTATAGTGAAGCAAAAAAGGCTATGGGTATTACAACCGTAATAAAGGAATACGACAAAATAAAGAATCTTCTTAACAAAGAACAGATACTATGTTTTTTTGTAGACAAAATTGCCGATGAGCCTATATTTAATATAATAGGAGAGAGTGCACTGTTTTCCGACTACATAACCGCAGGCAGGGCAATCATTGAGCTTAATAACTCAACTGACCCACAGTGATTTAAGCGCTTTCCTCAATCCGACTGCTATAAAAGTTGTCATGCCTGAATATACTAAAGTGGGCTTCGCTCACACCCCAATATAGGAACTCACAGATGCAAAACATAAATATTCTTGTTTTTTGTCTAATTCATGAGACCCCCACTTCTATAAGTTTATACCTGCTTCGGTGGGGGTAGAGTCCCCCACCGAAGTCCGTTGCGTATTTTACTACGCAAAAACGCTTGATGTTCAGCTTTAGCTGAACGAGTTCAATAATGTTTTGCATCAGTAAGTTACTTCAATGCTTTCCACTGATTTTCTTTCATCCGCCTTTTTGTACGAACATACATAAGAAAGATACTGTTTATTCTTTGCAGCACTGATTTTTTCTGCAGTGAGTGAAATATCGGAATGCTTCTTCGTGACTAACGATAATCCTCGTTAAATATATCTCCTTCAATGAATACCGGTTGCAGATTAAAAACTCGAAACGTGCAAAATGATGTTGAATTATTGCAGATCCTTTGATACGATTAAAAAGAAACCTAACTTGGAGGTTTTAAGCATATGAGAAGACGATTTGAATTTGTACTTTTATCAGCTTTGTTACTTGTTCTGTGTTTAGTTCCAACCGGATGTACAATAGAGCCTGGTACCGATGAAACCAGCACAGAGACAGGAATTAGCAGAGGTACAGACACAGCAGTTTCGGAATCAGAGAATATATCAGATAATACCAAACCGGGTAGCGATATCAAGCTTGTCTGGTATATGCCCGGAAACAGACAGGAACCGGATATTTCACTTGTGCTTGACGAGGTTAACAAGCTTTTGCTGGATAAAATAAATACCACACTTGATTTGCAAGTGTTTTCTGCAGCGGATGAGTACATACAAAAAGTAACCACAGCTTTAGCCTCAAAGGACGCTGTTGATATTGTTCTTTCTTCAAAAGGTCGCATAGACTATCATGCCAATTCTGTTGCCGGTAATTACAAAAAACTTGGTATATACATGCTGAAATACCCCACATTAAGCAATACTCTTGACTATAAATATCTTGATTACTTTAAAGTAAACGGAGATTTATATGGCATTCCTGCAATAAAAACAAATTCGCATAACAGAGGCTTTTTGTTAAGAAAAGACTTAGTACATAAGTACGGTATGAATCTTGATGAAATAACGACACTCGAGTCCATAGAACCATATTTAGAGATTATCAGGGTAAATGAGCTTCAGGATATCCCGCTGGCTGTTGCAGGTATGGATTTGTCATTCGGGGCTCTTGATTGGGAT
The DNA here is from genome assembly GCA_036768735.1 of Clostridiales bacterium. Classification (GTDB taxonomy): domain Bacteria; phylum Bacillota; class Clostridia; order DSM-8532; family DSM-8532; genus JAAYGP01. Next base: position 5,826 of record DAIPML010000136.1, read on the forward strand.
TTAATATGCGAAGAGGATGTTCCGGGTGCTTTATATCCCAACAGTTGGAAAACAGAAATTGTAAACCAGTTTTTAGCACCCGAAAGTGTTGAATACTATAAGCTTATGAGAAGATGGTTTATTAATGGGTATATGCACAAGGATGCTGCTTCGATGGAAAGCATTACAGAGCTTTTGAAATCCAGAAGGTATTTTGCAGCTATGCAGCAGTTAACACCGGGAACAGATGCTGAAATAAGCGAGAATACAGGAATTGAATGGGTTCAGGTTGACATAACTAAACCCATTACAACTAATAAAGATATAATGGATGGAGTTCTTTCGATTCCATCAGGTTCAAAAAATCCTGAAAAAGCATTTCTTTTTATTGAGATGCTTTATACCGACTCCAATTTGAAAAATCTTTTGGATCATGGTATTGAAAATGTCCACTATACAAAAAAAGAAGAAAACAATGTCATAAGCCTTACCGACCCTCTAAATTCAGGTTATAAACCGAATTATAGCGAAAAATTTGGGAATATGTTCTTAAGCTTTGTTTTAGATTGGGAGGATCCTCTTAAACACGAAAAAATTCAGGAATATAATAATAGCAGCATAGCCCTTAACAGTCTTGGCTTTGCATTTGATCGTACAAATATGGAACCTCAGATTACTGCTTGCAGGAATGTTGTTAAGGCATACTGTGATGTGCTATTTACAGGATCTGTTGATGTCGATTCTACAATAAAACAATTCGAGCGCGAGCTCAGAGCAGCCGGTGTCGATGATTTGCTATTTGAAATGCAGTATCAATACGATACTTGGCGTAGCTTAAAGTAGCAAGAATCCTTTTTCGCCAAATGTTCATGTAAAACGGTTCAGGCTCGTGGTGCGTTCCGGTACGGGGCTTATACTTCTTTTACGCATTCAAGCACCGGAAGTATCTGTCTATTCAAATATAGATGAAAACAACTTGGTTATGTCAACCTCTTATCTTTTTGCATATAATAAATTATCAATACCAAAGAAATATTGGTTTTGCTGCAATAAATACGATGATTTTTGAGTAAGGCGGTAAAATCAATGATGGTATGTATTGCATACCCTTATTTGTTGCATAGGAAAGTTATTTTTCTATGCAATGCGGATTGTATAGGGGACACCTCTTCGATAGTTTAGGGAGGACTCCTAATATGCGAAGCAACCGTCTAAAAGAACCAGAAGACATAAGACATAAGGTTTTCTAATGAGTTAAGTAGTGAAATCTGCTTTTGTATTTGGATATACATTATGCAAAAAGGAGGAGGTCATATGAATAACCTTACAAACAGCTTTGAAACGCGAACCTTTATAGGTGGACTTGTTCTTGTGCTTTCCCATATTTCAAAATCCATGCATGAGATATTTACTATTTTGGCTGTTTTTATGATATTAGATTATGTAACCGGTGTATTGTGCGGTTTAATAAAAAATGGAGGATTTGACTATAAGAAAGGTATCAAGGGCTTTATAAAAAAGCTTATGTATTTAGTACTAATATTAGTGGCAATTCTCTTGGAATTTTTAATAGTATATTTAACCGAAAAAGCTGGAATTATATTGCGTATTGATGGGGCAATAGTAACTGCAATATATGTGTATTTAATAGGAACAGAGGGCTTAAGTATTATACAGAATCTCATTATTTTAGGAATTCCGGTTCCGCCGTTTATAATAAAGCTTTTTGGGCTTTTAAGAGATGAATCCGGAGAAATTATGAAAAAGTAAAGTGAGCTCTTGCGGTCTTTAGCTAT
>DAIPML010000136.1:7700-9082 GCA_036768735.1 Clostridiales bacterium
TCAAAAATGGTTTCAATTATGCTTGCAGCTTTGTTTTGCTATGTTATAATGTGATTATCTACCAGAAAGTCATGAAGTAGCTTTTTGATAAAATTTAAGGGTTCTTAAATTTTATCAGCCTTCGAAAGAAGGCGGGATAACCATCTTTCTGCGTATGCCTTGGCAAATAATTTTTGCTAAAATTATGTTGTAGAATGCATGGGAACCTAATTAGTTTTATTAGTTATGTCATAGAATGCATGGGAGCTTAAAGGGTTTTACTTATTTCAACGAAAATTCGGAGAAAATAATGCAAGAATATATAACAAAAAATGAAAAAGAAACAATAGATTTGGGAAAAACGCTTGCACAGCAAATAAAAGTAGGCAGCATAATTGCAATTACCGGTGATCTGGGCTCGGGCAAAACCATATTTGTGAAAGGTCTTGCAGAAGGGCTGTCAATTCATGACCACATAACAAGCCCCACATTTACTTTGGTGCACAGCTATGAAGGGCTTAATACAACACTTCACCATTTTGATGTATATCGTGTTTCGGATGAAGATGAGCTGTTTGAGATCGGCTTTTACGAATATTTGTATTCAGGCGATATTTGTGTTATTGAATGGGCAGAACTTATTTCCGGCCTAATTCCTTCGAATGCGGTATGGGTTCATATTGAGCGGACAGGAAATGACACCGATGAGCGCAGAATAACTATAGAAGGGATGAACTTGACATGAACATATTAGCACTGGATACTTCCGGCGCAACAGCATCGGTGGCGGTGGTACGAGATGGTTTTTTAACAGGGGAGATTACTATGCGCCACGGTAAAACTCATTCCCAAAAAATTATCCCAATGATGGAAGCGCTGCTTGAAATGCTTGATTTAAAGCCTGAGGATATAGACCTTGCAGCAGTTGCAAATGGCCCTGGCTCCTTTACAGGTTTGCGTATCGGCGTCGTTACCATAAAAGCCTTTGCATATGCGATAAATATACCTGTTGCCGAGATATCAACACTTATGGCTCTTGCCTTTACTTTAAGCGGGCAGGATACTGTAGTATGCCCTATATCAGATGCAAGAAACAGGCAGGTTTACACAGGCGTATACAAGGTTTGCCAGGATGATATTTCGATAATACACGAAGATGCCGGTATGACAATTGAAGCTTTAATAGACATTATAAAGAAAATGGATGGTCCGGTTAGCTTTATAGGAGATGCGGTTCCATTATACAAGGATTTTATTTTGGAACAAGGTATAAAGGCGCATTTTGCATCCGATGAAATGTTTACACCGCGAGCTGCGGCGGTAGCAAGGCTGGCATGGTTTAACTATAAAGCCGGCCGCACAGTGAGCGCTTTTGAGGCAGCCCCTAATTACCTCAGAAAGTC
>DAIPML010000137.1:0-9002 GCA_036768735.1 Clostridiales bacterium
TAATCATGTCTATTTCTGCTTTTTTTTCGGTAATAATATATCCACTTTTTTCATGTGCGTTGTTTACTAACCAGGATATACCATTTTTATAAAAGCTTAAATCTTCTGGGTAATTAGGTTGTACCCAGCTATATAATGAATCTGAAACCTCGGATATGATTTCCCTTGCATGTAAATCGGTACTATAATGATAAACATATGCTGTAGAATCACCTAATTTGTTTCCTGCCCATGACGATTGCTCTTTCACTTCTATTAAATTCACTTCTAATTTTTCCAATATAGACTTAGCATTTCCATTAAAATCTATATCTTTACGCTCAACCAAAATAAATTTATCACATAAATCGAAAGCAAGATTTATCAGATTTCTATAAACACTATTTTTGGGTTCAGAAACTATTATCATAGAAATTCTCCTTATTAACTTATTTTTTTAAACCTTCAAAATATTCATCTATTTATAAATAATTTATACTGATTGCTGTTGTTTATGCTGAGTTGCTTTTAAAACGAGAGAATTATTGGTTATGCTTTATTTGCAGGAACATCCCTTAAGGGATGTTCCTGATTGAAAAATTCGGAATTAGTCAAAATAAAGAAAGAAGGCATGGGATGGATGATCTCTGCGTATATGGTAATGGTAAAAGTATCCTCCCCCAGTACCACTTATTTCATATCCTACTAATTTGTAATAATTAGGGTTCGTTTTTATTGCCTCATTACATGCTTTTTGTGCATTATACTGTCTCAATCCCAAAATATTCCTCCCAGCCAATAATCTGTCCCTTGCTTCTGATAAAGGTATCGCATGTCCAACAATAACAATATTATTCTTTATATCAGCAGTAAAATATTCATAACCTGTATCTTTTATATGTTTAGTTACATATTCTAAGATAAACCATGTAGCAGCTCCAACAATCACAACACGTCCGGCTTCTTTCAATAGTGCGACCAATGTGGGTCCAAAAATACCCGATAACGGGTAAACCCACTGAGCAATTACTTTATCGGAGTCATTGCTTATTCTGAATGATTCGCCGGTCTCAATATCAGTAGCTATTGCAGATACGGAATAGTCCTGCCCCAGCATATCAATTTCAACCGTATAATTTGTTATTTTATCTTTCCCCGGGAAGATTCCAAATAATTTACTGGTCGATTTTTCAGTTACCTGCATTGTTATTTCAGAGCTTTTCTTATCAAGCGTATAAGATACTTTTCGATTTTCGTATGAGCTTTCTACAGTACATACATCATCATCATTGCAAATAACCTTTATATTATTATCCTGAATTTCTTCGATGCTTGAAGCATTCGAGACACTGCTAAAGCAGAAAGAGCTGAGTAAACATAAACAAAGAACAAAAGATATTGCTTTTATAAAATTCATTTTCATAAAGATATTCTCCTTTTCTATTTGTTATTTTTATTGAAACAAACAAAGCCTTCTCCGTATATACTGTCTTTGCCCTTTTCTCCAAGATCCTTTGAAAAGCTTTTTAAAATGTTGTATACGTCAGCCCGTGTACAACTACTGCCCGCTGGCAATCCAAATCTTTGAGGATTTTGCAAAACAAGAGCAGTTAAGCCAGTAAAATATGATGCTGCTATAGAAGTACCGCTGCATATTTCATAACACCCGTCTCCAACTGTTGACACCACATCAATGCCAGGTGCGGAAAAATCAATCTTTCCTTTCGGTGAATAATCACCCGGTTTGAGTTTGCGATCAACAGCTGTTAAAGATATCACACCCTCATAAGAAGCTGGATACCCCACTTTGTTGTTGAATGTGCTGCCGGCAGATGCGATAATAATAATTCCTGCATTAATCGCCTTTTCAACAGCGCTTTTCAGGAGCGGTATATCTTTTTCTATGGCAAAGCTCATATTTATAATCTGAATATCATTTTCAATACACCAGTCAATCCCTTCAACAATATCAGAGATTTCGCCTTCGCCGTATTCATCAAGCACTTTTATAGGATACAATTCGGCATCCGGTGCTACACCTACTATGCCAAAGCCATTATTTGCTGCTGCAATTACCCCGCACATTGATGTTCCGTGACCGTAGTCATCATTGATAGGGTTTCCGGGTTCAATTGCATTGTACCCCTCCTTGATATTATCTCCGAAGTCAGGATGACTGTAATCGAAACCGCTGTCAAGGACAGCTACCTTTACACCTTTTCCTGTAACATCAGACCATAAAGCAGGTGCATTTGCACTTTCAACTCCCCAAGGGATTATTTGCCTGGTATTTAGTTCATTAGTGTTTAAAGAATTACCTGAAAAACTGGTTTTTGAATAAAATGAGTAAGCTGATAATAATATAATTGCCAGAAGTAAAAATAGTACAATTATGCTCCTGCTTTTTCTCATTATTTCAACTACCCCCTTTCTTTTGTTTCTTATTTCATTTGTGCGCACTTTATTAAAACCCTTAATTACGTATGCATCCATGCTCTGTAATTTAAGGACTTTAAAGCAGTAAAAAATTTTAAGAAGCCAAATAAAAAATTTAAACAGTTAAAAGAAAAACAAGGTATATTGAACATAAGCATTCTGGTATTATTTTTATTTCTTTTATTTCTAAAGTGATTTGTGGCAAAAATATATTAAATAGCCAAGTAAAGATTAGAATAAAAAACAAATTATCAATGTTCAGAGAAACATCTTAGGTAAAAACCTGATTTATTATTTGTATTACGTTATGAGTGAATTATACTAAAATAATCCTATTGTGTAAATGGTTTTTGTAAAAATTGATTGTTTTTATGTAAAAACGGAACAAAAAACTTTTTATACATGAAAATGCACCGTTTATGTAAAACCCCTTGACAATATTTATAAAATGTGTATCGAAATAATGTGAAGCACTGCATCCTTAGCATTACCATACCAAAAAATATCAAATAACACTTGTAAAACAATATAGATTTGTATAATATGGTTATTAGTAAGAAAGTCACGCAGTGGTTTTTTAATAGAATTAAGATATCTTAATTTCATCAGTATTCGAAAGAAAGCTGTATACCATCTTGTGATTGTACTGTGCAGGGAAGCATGGGAAACAGAGAAAGGGAAACAGAGAACGAGAAACAGAGAACGAGAAGCAGAGAACGAGAAGCAGAGAACTGGGAACAGGGAACTAAGAACAGAGAACGAGAAGTAGAGAACTGAGAACAGGGAACTGGGAACTAAGAACAGAAAACTAAGAACAGAGAACTAAGAACAGAGAACCAAGAACTTAGAACAGGGAACTGAAAACAGAAAACTAAAAATTGAGAACTGAAAACAGAGAAATGAAACAGGAAACATGAAAGGGATTTGATATGATCGAGATTAAAAATTTAACCAAAGCTTTTGGAACTACTAATGCCGTTAATGATTTATCGGTCACGATTGCAAAGGGTGAAATTTTTGGGCTTCTTGGAGAAAATGGAGCCGGAAAAACAACTACTCTGCGCATGCTTGCTACCATGCTTAAACCAACCTCTGGTACGGCAATACTAAATGGCTATGACATAAAAAAGGAGCCGGATAAAGTCAGAAGTGAGCTGGGTATTCTTTTTGGAGGAGAAAGTGGTCTGTACAACAGATTGTCCGTCAGAGAAAATATCAGTTATTTTGGTGAGTTAAACGATATGGATAAAAACACTATTGACAACAGAATAAAGTACCTTGCTGAAGTTTTTGATATGAATGATTATATTGATAAACGAGCAGGTAAGCTTTCAAAGGGAATGCGCCAAAAAGCTGCATTTGCACGGGCTATTGTCCACGACCCAAATATTCTTTTACTGGATGAACCCAGTGCCGGTTTGGATGTAAGTGCCATGCTTGTTATTCAGGAATTTATTAAAATGCAGCATAAGCTTGGCAAAACCATAATATTTTCCAGCCACACAATGAGTGAGGTCGATAAATTATGCGACCGGATTGCTATTATACATAAAGGCAACCTTGTGGATACAGATACTGTTCAAAACTTTAAAGACAAACACAATAGCAACAACCTTGAAGAGATTTTTGTTAGATTGGTAGGTGGAAAATAATGAGGAAAAATCACACATGGACCGTTTTTAAAAAAGAAGTAATTGATATAGCAAGAGATAAAAAGACGCTTTTTTCTAACATTCTGCTACCTATAATTCTAATGCCGGTGCTGATGATTGTGTTAGGAAGCGGGACCAGAAAGTTTACACAGGAAATGACCGAAAATATTACCGTTGCATTTACAAGTGAAAGTGCAAGTGTTGAAGCACAGGAATTTTTTAAAAACAAAATAGCAGTGCACAACGATAATATTATTTTGAAAGATCCAGTTGATAGCTCAGAAGCAGCTATAAAAAACGGTGATGTAAAGCTTGTTGTTGAACTGGACAAGGATTTTCAGGCAAAGATGGATAGGGGAGAACCTTTCAGCATAAAAATCTTTTTTGATAATTCCAAGTCAAGCTCCGGTGGTTCTGTTGATGTATTGGAAAGAGCTATAGAAAAATTTAATATCTCAACAACTAACGAACGATTGGAAGCTCTTGGCCTGGACACCGCACTGCTAACAGCAGCTGTCAACGAAAAAGTGAATGTTTCAGAAGGAAACCCGGGGAATATGATGCTCTCGATGATGCTGCCAATGTTAATAGCTATGCTGGTAGCAGTGGGAGGGATTCCCGCAGCAACGGATTTGGTTGCAGGTGAGAAAGAGCGCATGACTCTTGAGCCACTCTTAACAACAAGGGCAAGCAGATTATCAATTCTTTTAGGAAAGTATTGTACAATAAATATTTTTACATTTGTCAGTGTCTTATCAACCTTGGCTGGTTTTATCATATCATACATAATAAGCCCTGAATCTATTACAATGGGTATGGGAAATGTTGGTGGCATACAGCTTCAACCGGTTGCTTTGCTTCTTTCATTGGCGATTACAATTTTAATGGGTATGACGTTTTCCGGTATCCAGCTTGCTATCAGCACATATGCCCGTTCCTTTAAGGAAGGTCAGACATATTTATCAATGCTGATATTCGTTGTTATGATACCTTCATATGCGACAATGATGATGCAGGCAAGCGATTTAAAGACGCATATGTTTTTAGTACCGGTTTTAAATACGATATCCTCTTTAAAAATGATTCTTGGGGGAGTTATTGATTACAGCAGATTGTATTTAGCTTTATTGTCTTCGGTAGTTTATGTTGGCATTACATTATATTTGTCTGTATTAATGTTTAAAAAGGAATCCGTACTATTCAGAAGCTGATTATGATCTTTTACACCATAAAACCATCTTGTCTATTTCGGATATAAAGCCAGCTTGAGTGAGAGCAGATTTCAGTATAACCTTCTGCTCTTCATCCTCAGGCCAGCTTTTTATTATAATCCTTTTTCCTCTCCGGCTATAGCCTTTTTTCCTGAAAAGCATTCTTGAAAGCAGTAACAGAATTTAATAGAATATTAGAGTCGCCATTAAATGTTAACTTCTCGCCGTGGCGCTCCATTAAAAGGACAGGCTCTCCATTATATAAAACAACAGCATTACTGGGTACGCAGCTAAACTGCATGCTATGCTCGCTGTGAGGAATAATGCGACCATAAGGCTGGGCAGGATCACAAGCGTTAAGAACAATGTAGCTGTCATTTTCCAAGCTTAGTTTTTTTAATGAGTCGGGGAACATGAACTGTATACCTGAAATACCTTTAAAGAAATACCCTCTATGGATTTCACCCGCATATTCCATCAGTTTTAAAACCTCATACACCTCTGACCAGGTGTAAGGACTTTGCTCAAGGCTGTTTATTTCTTTAGTAATTAACCCATAACGTAAGCCGCAGAGGTGAATAAAATCCCGAACAGAGAGCTTCTTAGGAGGATATGATAACTCCCACCTGCCCAGATCAGCCCCGGAAACCATACGGGCAGCGTGTCGTGCTTTTTGCATGGAATTACCGGCTTCAAAGACTTTTTTGTTTAGAAAATATCGAACCGGCTGAAAAGAGTCGTTTACCACAAGCCCTTTTAAGACCAAATCTCTTAAAATATCCAACACTACGCTTGCCGAAAAGTTGGAAAGGGAGGTTAAAACATGCGTAAAACAGGCTCCCTTTCGTTTGAGTATCATATATATTGTTTTTTCATTATCAGTTAATTCGGGAGTGAACACGTTTTTATTTTTCATGTCTGTTGAAATTTGTGAAAGGGTATCTTTATTATCCTCATCGTCTGATTTACGGAAAGAAACATTTGTGATCTTCTTATCAGCTAATGCCGGGGAGGTGATGTTTCCACATTCCTCATTAGTTAATACCTGATTAGATGCAGCTTCATTTTCTCCATTAGTTAATGCTTGCATAAAAGCAGGTTCATTTTCTTCAAGAGAAATGCTTTCAACCTTAAACCAGGCAAGCTTTATATCCGTTATTGAATCTAATGGGGAAATTCGCCATGTAACCATCCCTGAAGCACAGAGTTTATCAAGTAGGTTTTGCGCATAGCCATTGATTCGAGCCGGAAAAACAATGTTTTCCCATGATTCAACAGGAAGGTAGAGCCCCTCAAGTTGGGTAACAACCTCATAAAGCCTGTCCTGCAATGATACGGAAGTAGAGCCTATCTTATGCCAATCTATTAGCAGGCTTGACAAGGCACAAGCGTCTCTTGTTTTTATTTCATCGGCTGCCATGTTAATAGAAAGGCGTGCAGCACGATCATATATTGTGCTGTGATAGTAAAGTTTGTGCTCCTCTAAAAAAATAAGATACCCTTCTGACCGCAATCTTGCAAGGATTTTTTCGCATTTCTCATTTGTATAGGGATAACGCTCCACCAGATTAGCTAAAGTAAACGGGCTGTTATATCTGGCATATCTTCGTAATATCCTGGAGATTGCGTCGTCTTGAGTCCAGCTGTTGTCATCCTTGCTTATATACTGCAAATCAGGATGCTCAATAGCTGCACCTTCCGCTACGCTATAAAGACTTATCTCTTCAACTGCGATATATCTTGGCAGACCTTTGGGTGTTAAAACAATTCTATTGTTCTGTAAAAGCTCGTTTGACCAATCCTTGAAAATGCCTGTAAAAAGCTTGGTATCAATATCACCGTAAATCAATAAGAACGAATGCAACTCATTGGATGAATTAACCTTTTCAAATTTATATTTAGTATTATTGTTTTCGATTATTTTTAATACGGCATCATCACGTAATACTGATTCAGAAGCAGGTTTTCTATATGAAAGGTTCAGAGCCTCCGGACCTGAAATTGAGGGATAATCATTATTTCCCGGGTGAGGTGCTTTCTCCATATACAAAAACTCCTGCTGGAACTGAAACAAAATCTCTGAAGCAAAGGGCGAAGGATACCAGGTCTTTTTCTCAAAAACCTTAATCTTACCCGCTTCAATATCCTTCAACACAGAAATGGTGTTAGAGCTTTTAATGGTGATACATATAAAATGAAAACACCATCGGGCATTTCATTACGAATACCCATTTCAAGCAAGCGGTTTATACTTTCTAAAAAAGCAGCAAGAGTTTTGCCGGTGCCTGTAGGGGCAGAAATCAATACATTTTTTCCTGCTTGAATCTGTGGCCAGCCCTCAACCTGTGGAAGACTTGGAATGCCAATGTTTTTAATAAACCATTCCTTAACAACAGGGTGGAATATATTCAATGCATCTACATTGTTCATAAGCATCAGGGTTCAGTAACTCTTAACATTAATCATGAGACGAGAACCTCACCTACACCGCCTTTTTCTGCTAATATTGTTCTGTCTTATATCTTAAACCTTGATTTCAAAATACATCAATATTTTAGACTATATAAGTTGAACATTTTCCTAATACTGTACCTCTGCAAAAGCACCTATCCCATCTGTTGAATCTGGGGTTGCTCTTGGTGGTGCATTCCAGCATCCTTTATTGCTCGTCGCAGCATAAGCAAAATTAAGTTCAACTTATTTAGTTCACGACTAGTACGCATCATAGAGATATCCAATATTATACAACATACATAATAAAGATTCAAGCACAAAAAAACATTTGTTCGAAGAATGTGATTACTTACCGGATGGCTAAGAAGCAACTTTTTCCTGAAAACACATTATAGGTATTCGGTCTTATTTTATAGGCTGACGAAATCTAAAATATTAATTTTCGAAAGCTGGTGAAGTTCAGGATGTATGTTTTCGAAGGTTGATTAAATTTAAAACTTATTTTCTAAGGCTGGTGAAATTTAAGCATTCGTCTTTGAAAGCTGACGAAATAAAAGATATTCAACCTCGAAGGCTGATGAAGTTTAGGATTTACATTTTCGAAAGTTGTTGAAATATAGGGTGTCTCAGATTTATCAAAAAGTCATTTTGCGACTTTTGGATGATTATCAGCGTAATTAGTTTTGAGGTTTTGCAAAAATTGTATCCAGACCTGTGCCTTTTACATCCTTGCACATCTGCATCAACTGATTACCATTTATGCAATTTATTACATTTGTATGGCAGAATTTTTTTGTGTTTATTTTGAAATCACCCAAAGTGATTATCATACCCCTATATATTGAGTTGTTCTTCATATGATGGTTTAGCTTTTTGGCAAGCTCTACTTCAACATGATGGTGATAACACTCTTTCCGGGGCAAAACATAATATAAATCATTTAATATAATACCGGTACCACCTTCACCAAAATGGTCGGATAAGCGTACTTTGTACCCATTTCTTCTAAAAATCTCAGCGATAACGTATTCATACTCTTTAACTCTTAAATACAAAAGGTCATCCTTGCAACTAATCTTGTCAACAAGAATACTGATTTTCGCACAATAAAAGAGCTCAAAAAGCATAACGCTCAATTCGCATAATATCCAAGAAAAAAACAATGTAATTGCGTAAATAATTAACATTTCATCACCAAAGCTTAGTTTGCACCCTTTAAAAAAACCTATTCATGTATATAGCAGACAATTTTTAGTCATATACGAATTTT
>DAIPML010000138.1:0-8999 GCA_036768735.1 Clostridiales bacterium
TAAGAAGTCTTAAATTTCATCAGAAAGTCACTTTGTGACTTTCTGGGTGATAACCTTATTATTAAACTTTTTCGTGTGTGAATCACACATTGTTAGTGATAAATTCTGAAGGCAAGAAAAACGGAAATATAAAATAATGGATATGGTAACAAATATGATTTAGAATGGTTTTTGATTTACACAAAAAAATTGTCGCCAATGGCTTGACAGAAACCCGTATATATAATGTATAGAGTTTCTGTAATGAAAATGATATAATTTTTTGTAAGAGTGAAACTGGTTTTTAAGGGTGATTATTGATGTTTGAGATTAAAAAAACAAGTTATAAAACCAAAACCGAATTTTACAACGAATTAAACTCCAGCCTTGAGGGGTTAATTAACGGGGAATCGGATTGGCTTGCGAATATATCCAATGCTGCAGCACTGTTGTATCAATTAATGCCCAATATTAACTGGGCTGGTTTTTATCTTATGAAAAACGGCGAGCTGGTTTTGGGTCCATTTCAAGGAAAGCCTGCATGTATTCGCATTCCTCTTGGAAAAGGCGTATGCGGCACTGCTGCTAAAACAAAGAAAACTCAACTAGTGGATGACATAAATAAGTTTCCCGGGCATATAGCCTGCGATGAGATCTCACGTTCTGAAGTAGTTGTGCCGGTTATAAAAAATGACCGGCTTATTGGCGTTCTTGATATTGATAGTCCCTTAGAATCACGATTTGATACTTTGGATGCACTGGGGCTTACTACATTTGTTGATTATTTAAATAAATATATCAATTGGCCAGAGCAGTTTTAGCAGTGTGCAAAGCAAACATTTATTTCACATAGACAAAATATGACTATCTTAATATATTGCATGGAGGGTGATTTTTTGAGACCTTTGATATTTGAAAACGGAGTATTGAAGCTGATTGATCAGACCAGACTCCCAAATGAAACTATCTGGCATGAATATACCACTTACAAGGAGGTTGCCAAAGCTATTCGAAACATGATAGTACGAGGCGCTCCGGCAATAGGAGTAACAGCTGCCTATGGCATTGTTATAGGAATGAATGATATAAATATAGAAGATAAGTGCGGATTTTTCAACGAACTCAATCAAATCGCTGCAGAGATGAAATCCACACGCCCCACAGCCGTTAATCTTTTTTGGGCTGTTGACAGGGTTTTAAAAACTGCATACGAAAACAAGAAACAAAGCATTGACGATATAAAAAAAGCAGTGTTAGCCGAAGCTCAGCTTATGAACCGAGAAGATGTTGCGAGCAACCGTAAAATTGGTGAATATGGGAATAAACTCATTAACCCCAAAGACACTATTTTAACCCACTGCAATGCCGGAAGCCTTGCCACCTGTGACTATGGAACAGCTCTTGGTGTTATACGAGCCGCTCATGAGGCAGGAAAAAATGTTCAGGTATTTGCAGATGAAACGAGACCATATCTTCAGGGCGCAAGACTTACAGCATATGAATTGAAAGAGGACGGCATACCCGTTACCTTAATATGTGACAATATGGCGGGCTATTTTATGCACAAAGGCGAAATAAACTGCTGCATCACGGGAGCTGACCGAATTGCTGCAAATGGCGACACAGCCAATAAAATCGGCACCTATACCATTGCTGTCCTTGCACACGAGAACAAAATCCCATTCTATATAGCAGCTCCGGTTTCCACAATTGATTTCAGCATAAACAGCGGCAAAGAAATTCCCATTGAAGAAAGAGGCTGCAGCGAGGTTACCCATATCGGTAATTACCGGATTGCTCCTGATGGTATATGTGTGCGGAACCCTGCCTTTGACATAACCCCTAACCGCTATATCACTGCCATTATAACCGATAAGGGAATTCTGTATCCCCCATTTGAAGAAAGCATTAAAGAAGTGATGAGATAAAACTGTACTCTCACAAAAAACCACGGGTGTGCACCCGTGGTTTTTTAGTTGATATCATTTCATGTAATCAAAGCTACTGTTTTCGATTACTATTTAACTGTCCATTTAGCATAGAAAGTCGTATTTTGAGTTATGATATCATTCTCAAAGTCAAACGGCTCGCCTGTACAGTCGGCATTTGTATAGCATCCACTAGAGAGGTACGCCTGTGCCTTAAACTTTTTCAAAAATACCTATATAATCCTTGTTATATATATATTGAGTTAAAATGCTATAAGTATATTACCTCCAGTACATCTCCCACTTGGTTGTATACGAAACCAAAAAATTATTATAATTATTTTAGAATTTTGATTTAGGTCAAATTATTTTTCTGCAGGTAATGATAGAATGAAATCAGAAATTAGAATCAGAAATCAGAAAATTAAAAGAAAGAAGGAGATAATATGTCAACAAAATTAACATTTAATCAAGCAAAGGATAAGCATATTAAAGTATTGGAACAATATGTACCGATTGTATCACGAGTTCATGGAGGCAGCCATCCGGAATTTTATGAGGTTCGTAAATTATTTGATGCAATCCGTGCAAAAATAAAAGAGGCAGGAGCAAATAAAGCTGAACTAAACGACGAGTTTGCTAAGCTCCGCGAAATTACAAATGATTACACCGTTCCGGGAGATGTATGCGAGAGCTATGAGGCGGTTTACAATATGATAGCTGAATTGGATAAAGCATACCATGGTTAGGTATAAGCTGGAATTTAAGGGGTTGAGGGGTTGAAGTTTGAATTTATATTTCAGTTGTTAGAATGAATGTATTTGCAGGGTGAATAGTATTTTTGAGACTTTTATAAAAACATCTCCTACAATCATTAGTGATATTGGAGTATTGTATTGGGTCATTTGATTGTCGAGTAATTGGTTACCAGGTTATTTGTTACTAGGTTATTTGTTACCGGGTTATTGGCTACCGGGTTAACAGAATCACTGGTATTATCATCTTTGCAGTGCTGCCATTCACTTAAGATTGTTTTATTACAAAGGTGTTAGGGTAAAAATGTGTTGAATTAAGGAAGGTGATTGAAGTGCAGAAGCTTATATTAAGTAAGAAGAATCAAATAACAGTAATTAGTGCAATTTTAATTGTCATCGGATTTACCGGTGAACTAGGCTTTAAAAACGAAGACATAGCTATTTGGGCATTTGCTATCGCCTCAATTTTAGGGGTTGCGCCTATTGCAATCCAGGCCTATCAAGCATTAAAGGTCAAAGTCGTCAGTATCGATGTTTTAGTTACTCTTGCTGTTATTGGGGCATTTTTAATTAAGAATCTTGAAGAATCGGCTATCGTCACCTTCTTATTCTTATTTGGCTCTTTTTTAGAGCAGCGCACATTAAATAAAACACGTTCCGCGATTAAGGAACTAACAGAAATGGCACCGGAGAGTGCTTTGAAGCAAATGGAAAATGGTGAGTTTGAGGAAGTGGAAGTCGATGAAGTAGATGTGGGCGATATTTTGCTTGTTAAGACCGGTGCAAAGGTTCCTGTGGATGGTACGGTTTTAACAGGTGAAGGTCATATTAATGAAGCAAGCATAACCGGCGAGCCTGTTCCTGTAAGCAAAAAGAAGGATTCAGGGGTATATGCAGGAACCATTTTAGAAAATGGAACCTTACAAATAGTCGCTGATCGCATAGGCGAAGATACTACTTTTGGCAAAATTATCGAGCTGGTTGAAGAAGCACAGGATTCAAAATCAGAAGCGGAACGCTTCATAGACAGATTTTCCAAGCACTACACTCCTGCCGTTTTAATTCTCTCAATTATTGTATGGCTATTTTCACGTAATATTGAGCTGGCAATTACAATATTAGTTTTGGGATGCCCGGGAGCATTGGTTATCGGTGTGCCTGTTTCAAATGTAGCAGGCATTGGTAATGGGGCACGGCATGGAGTGCTTTTGAAAGGCAGTGAAGTAATTCAAGATTTTAGTAAAGTTGATACCGTTGTATTTGACAAAACAGGTACATTAACAATGGGAAATCCAAAAGTAGCTGACAAAGAAATATACACCGATAATGTTGAAGAAGTATTAGGCTACCTTGCAAGTGTTGAAAATGAATCAGACCATCCGTTAGCAAAAGCAGTGGTAGAATATATTGGAGAAACTAAATTTTACACAGTTGAAAAAACAGATGTTGTGAAAGGCGGTGGAATCGTTGCTCAAGTAAACGGACATAGGGTTGCAGTTGGTAATGTTGCACTGATGAAGCAAGAAAATATTTACTTAAATGAAAAAGCTCTTGCCGATATTGCTCGATTTGAAGGAAAGGGAAACTCACTTGTTCTGACATCAATTGATGGTGTGCTGCAAGCGCTTATGGGTATCCGTGACCAAATTCGTCCGAATGTTAAAAACGACCTTCAAAAGCTGAAAAAGCTGGGTGTCAAAAATCTGGTGGTTCTTTCAGGAGATAACCAAGGAACCGTTGACTTAGTAGCAAAGGAACTGGGTTTGACAGAAGCCCGTGGACATATGCTACCGGAAGATAAATCAGCATATATTGAAAATTTAAAAGCTAAAGGCCAAATTGTCGCATTCGTTGGAGATGGAGTAAATGACAGTCCTTCACTGGCTTTAGCACAAATAGGAATAGCAATGGGAAGCGGTACAGATGTAGCCATTGAAACCTCTGATGTCGTTTTAATGAATTCTGACTTTAGCCGCTTACCTCATGCACTTGGTTTAACAAAAGCAACAGCTAATAACATGCGCCAAAATATAATTATTGCAGTGGGGGTTGTGTTAGTCCTGCTTGCAAGTGTGTTTTTTAGTGAATGGATGAACATGTCGATAGGAATGCTAGTACATGAAGCGAGTATATTGGTCGTCATTTTAAATGGCATGAGACTCCTTCGATATAAGTTGAGATAGTAAGTACGCAAGAAATTAAATACGTATTTAAATAAATAGGTACGTAAGTGAGTAAGCGGGGAAATAAATAATTAATTAAGCAGTTAAGTAAGCAACTATTGAAATACAATTAATTTTAAAATGATTATGTCGTTAGTTCAATATACTTTATCTTGTACTATATGAGCTTTTAACAATGGAAATCAAGCGAATGCTTGCAACCGCATTATATCGGGTGCATGTTCTATTGACAAAATATTATTAACTAAGAGTCATAGTTATTAAATTAAATAAAAAAGCAAAGGAGCGATTACACATGAAAAAAGCAACTATTCAATTAGAAACATTAACTTGTCCATCATGTATCCAGAAGATTGAGAATGCAACAAAATCTCTGAATGGTGTGGAGAAAGAAAGTGTAAAGGTGATGTTTAACTCAAGTAAATTAAAATTTGACTTTGATGATGAAAAACTATCAATTGAAGCCGTTGAAAATGCCATTACTGCACTTGGATACGAGGTTAAAAAATCTCAAGTTAAAAGCTAAGGAAAGACGGTTACCTTTTAGATATCACCTTTAGAGCAGCCCATTGGCTTTTCTTTAGAACAAAAGGGCGATAACCAAGCTTTTCGAAGTCGGTGCCCTTCTAGAAATACTCAACATTTGTTGTTATTTTTAGGAGGGCATTTGAGTATCCTTACGCTAAAAGTGCATTCTCATGTTTTGGTTCTCGCACTTTTTTTATTTGAAACTTTCAAATTCTACATCATCAAGCACTCGTGTGAATATTTGCAGAATGAATACTTTACATCTTATTCGGAACAATATAAGCTGACATTGTTCCGTATTAATGATATACTAAAATTGTGAAAGGAAATAACCATTTTAAGGAGAAGTGACCATATTGAATAATGAATTTATAACCACGCGGCAAGCCGCGGAAAAATGGAATATCTCTGACCGTCGTGTTCGTGTGCTTTGCAAGGAAGGAAAAATTCCCGGCACATTGAAGGAAGGTAAATCTTATAAAATTCCTGCTGATGCTTTGAAGCCTGCTGACGGCAGAAGCCAAGCTTTTAAGAAAGTAACAACCCGTAATTCTGTTGTCGGTTGGCTCAAATGGGATAGCGATGTGGTCGGCACGATTGATAGCATTAACGCAGTTTCTTTCACAAATCCCGAATATAACAAGGTTGTTTCGCTCTACACACGCGGTTTGAAAGGCTGGACGCCAAAGCAATTTACCGAGTTTTTATCCGAACGCATTGTCAGTCGTGACCGCCGTGATATTGAAAAAATATTGTTTCGTTGTGGTTTATCTCACTATGATGTCCTGCGTATTGCCGAGATCACAAGAGCTATTCATCCTAAGGATTTACTATGGATTGCGCACAACGAAAACGAGCAGCTTGACACTGCTGTTACAGGCGTTTTTGACTCAGTATTTTATCAAAAAATTGATATGATCGGCGACAGCATTGACACACCAGAGGGCTACAACATCAAGCGTTATGGCGCATATAACGGCAGTTACGGTATCCACAAGCAGCGTATTAGTCCGCTGGCAACCGATGTCGAATCAGAGGTCGCGGTATATTTATTGGCGCAAAAGCTCGGTGTACCTTGCTGCCCTGCATACTTCGTTAATAAAGACACGGTGTTTTCAGCTTTTTTGTATGATTTTTCAAAAGAATACATCGTTCATTTCCGCCGATTGTTTGAGGGTGTACGGTCTGACAACGAGTATCAAAACCTGATTTCTATTCGCCCACAGTACAAAGAGGATATTTCCCGGATGATTTTGTTAGACTTTATCACGCGTCAAGATGATCGCCATCTCTCGAATATTGCCATAAAAATAAGCGAAAAAAACGAGTCTTTCTATCCGCTGTATGACAACGGTCGTAGTTTGTTTTATGAGGACACTGAAGAATTGGTGCTGCTAGCTATTGCTGATCCGGTAAACTATGCCACCAGCTTTGGCTATTCTGGCACCTATTTTGATTATGTTCAGGAAATCGCCGAGGAGCGCGGCGACCTTAGCGGACTTCTCAATCTCAATATAACAAAAGATGAAATTGCAGGTATTCTTAAGGTCGCCAAATTTAAAGGCTACCGCTTTAACGGTGCGCTGGAATGGATTACAAAAACGCTTGAAATGATCCGTGAGCTTGCACGTTAAACTATGCATAAAAAGTTCAGACAAACTCGCAGTATTTTGATGTTCTTCAAGCTGCTATTTGGCAGCATACCCATGCAGTAATCTTTCCTTCATCTCCCACAATGGTAATGACAAATCTACATAGTATTTATGAGGGTTTTCAAACCTTTTTACTTCATCCCACAATTTATCGATTTGTTCTTTGCAATAACTTCTAATATAGTTTAACTCAGGGCTTTCGTATATACAATTACCCTTATCAAAAATTTTCACTTGGAGCTTCTTTGCAATAAAATTCGTTACTGTTTTTTTCTTCCAAATATACTCAGGATCAAAAAGCTCGTATGGCTTGCTTTCATCTATAACTTCCTCATTAAGCGTAATTAAATCTGCTATTGCTTTCCCGCTTTCTTTGTCAAAAAGCCTCCATGCCTGTTTAATAGACTGTGTTTCAAGGTTTAGTTTTTATTTTACTACAGTATTTATACAGTATTTGCGTGTTTATTAAAGTCAATCATCATCTTGACTATTTCTTTGTTTGTAAATTCATCTCCCATAACATCAACCTCCATCTTTCTGTTTTTTTGTCTATAAAAAGTAATACAAAAAAAGAGCAATGCACTAAACACAACCCTTTTATAAATTGAAAGACTGGAGATATTTTACTATCCACAGCCTTTAATTAAATCGATCTTTTCTAATAAAAGCAAAAGACCTCCGAAAGTGGAGGTCTTCTAAAATACTTTTAAAAAACACGAAGAGACTCCTCATGATGAGAAGTCTCTATATCGCTGGATTATTGGTAGGGCGGCGTATCCTACATACCTATTAACTACCTTTAACGGTAGCGTGTCGGGAGCCATTTCCGATCCTCAACAATCCTTTAATATCATACTACTTTTACATTTATATTATACACATATACATAAATATTGTCAAATATATTTTTGAAGTCTTCCACTAAAAAGTTTATTTCTGATTTTACCCTCAGATATTTCATAAATATTGGATATGTAATAGTAATTATACCTCTCATCTAATTTCACTGCCACCAATATATTTTCGTCAAATTTTTTTACAAACTCCACACTAAACGGTATATCGGGATGCCTTCCAATATAATCTGGATTTTTAATAATATTAGGTATGTCTTTAATATACACTAAACATTTTTTATGTTTTTTAATAAGATGTTTTTCTAGTCCCGGATATAAATAAATATCTTGTTCGGGTAAAAATAATTTCAATATTTTGTTATAATTTTCAATATATTGTCCAACAATGGTTCTCTTGCCCATTTTTCACCCACAACACAATACATAATAAAATCTTATCAAATTATATCACACATTGTATTTTTGTGGGAGGGTAAAAATTTCGTTTATGTATTATAAGTTACGTTGACCTATATTCCTTATTACTACAATAATTTTTTCAAGTCAAGGTTTATACAGTATTTTGACAGACTATTTGACAGACTATATTCGCAAAAGTCTACTTTTTTGCACCATTTTTGACCGTATTTTAGTAATATAAATGTAATATTAAGTATTTTGTTCAGGCATATAAAAATCCCTGAACCGCTTTATTCAAGCACTTCAGGGATTCTGTTTCTGGAGGCGCCACCCAGATTTGAACTGGGGAATAGAGGTTTTGCAGACCTCTGCCTTACCACTTGGCTATGGCGCCGTATAAACACAACAAAGAATATATGCCATATATTCTTTGTTGTGAAAGTTTATTGGAGCGGGATACGAGATTCGGACTCGCGACTTTCACCTTGGCAAGGTGACACTCTACCACTGAGTTAATCCCGCGCATTTAGAGGTCTGAGGTGATTTATCACTCTTAACCTCTATCTGGTGCCCAGAGCCGGAATCGAACCAGCGACACGAGGATTTTCAGTCCTCTGCTCTACCAACTGAGCTATCTGGGCAAAAATGGCGACCCGGAAGGGACTCGAACCCTCGACCTCTAGCGTGACAGGCTAGCGTTCTAACCAACTGAACTACC
>DAIPML010000139.1:0-8854 GCA_036768735.1 Clostridiales bacterium
TAGTCGAAGGAACTTGGCGAAAGGAACCGGAACTGAAAGCCCTGAAAGACGATTTAATTGAGTTAGACCGTGAAATTCAACTTTCGTTGAAACCAATCGAAGAAACCGAAGGACAGGAGAGCGTGCAGGATAAGAATGTTTCGGTAAACGATCAAAGCCAATCACAAGGGAAATCCGGAACTACCTTTGTCCAGAACACTCCATTACCGAATAATTTGCAGGGAGTTAAGGAAATCATGGGCGACAGGCTTGTAATTGCTTCGGTAGGCGGTAGTCCGCCGAAGAAAGACAGTTCTAAGGGGATAAAGATTTGATAATTCCGAAAGTTCAACATAGAAGTGCAACACCCCGGTTTGTTTTTTAGCAAGGATTCTTCAACTAATTTATGAAAAACACCGGGGGGATTGCCTAACGGCCGGGGGCTCGCAGCCCCCGAAGAGAGTCAAACAGCAACATAAATGAAAAAGGAGACCGAAGTCTCCCAAAAATTAACTATTATGTTGCTTATGACAAAAAAGTACAAACAGCTAACTTCAGAGCAAAGATACGCGATTTACTTAGGTTTACAAAAGGGGGCCAGCCGCCGGGCGATCGCGGGGTCAATAGGGGTCAGCGCCTCGACGGTGTCCAGGGAGATACGGCGCAACAATAACAGGCATGGGCGCTACTCTTGGCGGTTGACTCACGAGATGTCACAGGAAAGAAAGGAGCGCTTTCCCGGGAACAGGGCCACCCCGGAATGGGTCAGGCAAAAAGTGATCCGGATTGTCCGAAAAGAGTGGTCCCCCGGGCAGATCAGCGGATATTTGGAGAAATATGAACAAATCCTTGTTTCCCACGAGACCATCTACAAGTGGATCCGCAAGAACAAGAAGGCCGGTGGTGACCTGTACAAGCATTGCCGCCACAAGCTCAAGCACCGCCAGAGACCGGTCGGTTCAGTCAAAGGTATCCCCCCAACCGCAGGAGCATCAGGGAAAGACCCGTGGAAGCTGACGGAGGCGGTTTCGGGGACTTCGAAATGGACACGATGATACGAAAGGAGCAATCGGAGGTGATGGTGACCATAACAGAAAGGAAGACCAACTTTATAATGGCCGAAAAACTTCCCACGGGCAAGGATTCCAAAGAGCTGGCCAAAGCGGTAATCACCATGCTGCTGCACTACAAGGACAAGTTAAAGGCCATCACCACCGATAACGGCACGGAGTTCGCCGCGCACGAACTGATTACCAAAAGGCTGGGAGCCCCGGTATATTTTACCGATCCGTATTCATCGTGGCAAAAAGGAGCGATTGAAAATGCCAATAAACTCATCCGGCAATATATCCCAAGAGGGGCATCTTTCAAGGACTATCCCCCGGAGAGAATAAAGCAAATACAGCATAAGCTGAATAGCAGACCGAGAGAAAAAATAGGATTCAGTTCACCAAAAGTTGAGTTTTACAAACAATTTCAGTAATATTGCACTTGCTGCTTGACTCTAGGTGTTGTCAATCGTAGTTTTTTCGTTAAGTTTATTCAACAGAAAAGTTTCGGTAATTTCAATTCGTTGTTGTGTATTGGTCGCTTTAATTATTTTTTGTTCCAATTCATTTGCTGTTGTTTCTTCAAAAAGTTCAGCGATTGGCGTTTCTTTATTTGCGAGATTTTTTATGGACGTGGTTACAAAATTTGCAAAACCATACGGGTAAAAACGAACCGAAAAAGTGCTTACATAACCTGTCGGCTGAATATAAAAAGGTTCAATCGTCTGCCCGATAACCATTGCACGAGGTTACAGTATAAAGTCGTTTTCGGAAGTAACCCGTTTGATGTCGTCTCCGAGAACAAAAGCCATTTCCAAACAGCCGTCAGGAACAATTCGTTGTTTTTCGGCATTGCTTTCGGCAGGCACTTCCAAAGTCCAATAACATTTGACTAATGATTTCAAGTCGTTGTTTGGTTCAAATGTTTCGTACTTCATTTTTTTGCGAAATGTTTTGGTTTAGAGTGACGCACAACGGGCGGCGGCTTGGCGCAGGGCGGGGATTTACAAATGTTCGCGCGGGTGTGAACGCTTGAAAGTCCGACAGTACCTTCTGCGGGCATACGCCCCGCCTTGCGCCAAACCGCTTGTTATCGGCTGGTGCATTGTCTTTTATAATCAATTATTCTTTTATACAACTATTGCTATTGTCAAAGTTATTATAAACAAGATGGATAAAAGGATAAAAAACAATTTATTTGTCTTATCTTTTTTCAATAGTCTATCTATTTCCTTTTTGAGTTCTGTTTTTTCTTTGTTAAAATTCGACTCTGCAAGTTCTTGTTTTTTCTTTATTTCAAAAATTGCTTTATCGAATGAATTTTTCGACACATTGTCATTCTGTAATTTTTGAAATTCTTGTGTTAAAGAAGAATTGTGATTAGATAGTTTATTCAAGACATCTGCAATTTGTCCCAATTCTTTCTCTAATTCAGAAATACGAGAATCTATATCAGTCCTCAATTTTTCGTTTGATTTAAGCACTTCGTTATACTTAGATAGATTATCTACATTAAGTTGTTGTGCTTGTTGAACTGTTTGTTCTGCTTGCGCAATATATTCAATTGCTTTTTTTAATCGAGACAGTTCTGCTTGCAACTGCTGTTCTATGTCAATATTTTTGTCCATCATATATCTAAATTTAAACTTTCTGTAAAATATTGGTTGAATGTTTTTAATGCATTCAATAGAGAATTTTGTTTATCATACTTATTATTGATAATATTTTCAAATTGTTCTTCATTTCCACTTTGTTTTCTTCCTTCAATTAAATCGGTTGTTGCTAAATCTTTTTCTTTTATTATGGCAGATTCTTTATATTTTTTTTGCTTTGATTTATTTATTTTCGCTGTATGTGGAATTTTAGGTGTCCAGTTTTTTATATTTTCTAATTCATCAATTGTTGGTAACTTTGGAATTGGTTGTATTAGTGCATTTCCCAATTTTTCTAACCAGTTTGAAAATGATTCATTTTTACCTCGTTGCTTTCTTATTGAAGTAATAAATCCAAAATTATTTTTAAAAATTTGTAATTCTTCTTCATCTTTTGCGCTTGACAATGAAGACCTGAATTGTGCAAACGAAACAATGGCATCTGCAATTTTTTGAATTTGAACACTGTGATTTTCGGGAAAACATTTGAAAACATAAGTTGCTCTATCTTCTGACAAGTCTATATTTTCCCAAATAATAGCATATTCATTTTCAACTTTAATTGTAAATAATTCTGTTTTTTCAAACAAATCAATTCCAGATTTCTCGTCTAATCGTCTATATAAATTCTTAGGCTCATTTACTATTGTAGTTTTAATATCTTCATCTTGACTTGCATTAAGATAATCTATCACTTGCTTTCTTAATTGCCAATCCTCCGTATATGTATAATTTTCACGTCCTTGATTGTCTTGTTCTATAATTGTTCCTAGAGCTTTCTCTATTTCCCCTGTATGAATTTGTGTAAATAGTTCATTCAATCCTGTTACTTGAATGATTTTATTAGATTCTAATTCTACTATTATTCTAATTGGAATTTTATTTAAAAAGTGGTTTGATGGTATTCGGTTTAATCCAATACTTGAATACTCTTGTTGCAATTGTTCTGTATATTTTCCTGTTTCCAAGCGTAATCGAATAAAGCCATTACTAAAATATAAATTTTCAACAAAAGCATTATATGTATTTTTTGTTTCATTTTCGTCTTGCTCAAAATCTTCACAAGGTTTCACTTCTGAAATATCCTGCTCAATTACTTCTGCAAAATCTTTTTCATTTGCTTTGTTGCGAAATTCTCGTCGCTCATCATTGGTTAAATTTTTAAAACATTCACTAAATCCAACATAATCATAATATTTTTTATTTGGAAAGAAATAGGACAACCACAATCTTAAATGTATTTCGTTATATTTTTCAACGGAATTATAAATAACATCAGCCAAATCCTTAATATCAATATTTTTATTGCATATTGAATTATACTCAAATACGTCATTCAAAAAACTATGATTATCTTCTTTTCCTAATATCTTTGTTGGGTAAATTACATCATTCCATTTATAACTACTTGCGAATTCTCTTAGTTCTATTATATCAATTTGCAGATTTTCTGAAAATGCTTGAAAATTAGAATCTTTGATTTCATTATAACAACGTAAAACAGATTTCAATCTAAAGTAATGATTTATTTCTTCTTTATTCTGCTGTATGAAAGATATTGCATCAAATTCAATGTTAATATTTAAAACCCACAAGACAAATTTTTGATATGAATTCAAAGTTTTTTGAAGAATATTAATTATTTCTGGATAACGGTTTTGAAACTCAAATTCAAATACTTGCAGATATTTGACTAATCTTGTATATTCCAATTCAAAATCTAAAACCTGATTTGCAATATCAATAAAATATTGTTCATAAATTTTAGACATCAATTCTTCATATCGCCGATGACCGTTTTCATCTATTTTTTGTAAAAGTTGATTAATTAAATTTTTGTCGCCAATATTGAAATTTTTAATTATAAAACTTTCGCTTAATCCGTCAATATAATCGTATAACCATAAGTTTATTAATTCGTCAGGTGTTAAAGTTGAAAGTAAATATGATTTTGTCTTTTCATATAAATTCTTAATTCTCGTTTCTTCATTACGATATATTATGCTCAAAAAAGTTTTTAGGTCGTTGTTTATACGTTCAAGTTTGTTGGCATTTTGCAAGAAAAGAAAATAATAATCCAAGATAATTTTTCTGTCCTGTTCCGTGATTTTTCGAACGATTAATCTTTTTGTATCAGCGTTGGCTCTAATGAAATAGTCTTTAATTGTATCAATGCTATAAGACTTAATAATGTCGGATTCCCAAAGTTGGATTAAGTATATCTCTGAAACATATTTCGATAATAAATCATAATTTGGAATAAAATGCAATTCTGTATCGTATCTTTTTAGAATATCAATAAAATTTAAATAATCTTTTCCTGTTAAAATAAACCCCAAATTCATTAATTCTAATTCAAATTTTTCAGAAAGAGATAATTTGCTTTCTTTTGAAATGTCCAAAATATAATCTTTTAATGCAGGTATTTGATAATTTGCATATTGCATTTTTAATAATTCGACATCTTTTTCAAATACTATCGGATATGCAAAAAAAGCAAATAGTTGTGTAGTGTCTTTGGTTGAAACAATTGGGTTGAAAATGACTAAATCTTCATTTTGTATGTTTTTAGTATATAATAATCTTGTGTGAAATAGAAATATTTTTTTCCCATCAGTAGGATATTTAATGAAGCCAAATTTACCATTCCAATCTTGAACAATTCCTATTCGTAAATCATAATTTTTAAAATTGCCTCTTTCTTTCAAATTAATATTAATTGCAAAATTTTTCCCTTTGTGTTTCTTTGAATTTGAAATGGAAACTTGAAATGTGACATTATCAAAAAGTTGCACATCTTCATAAGTACAGTTGCTTTTATGAAAGAAAATACTACACAAAAGCTCAGCATATTCGATAAATCCGTAACCCAAAGACGGATTCCAATAGATTATATTGCCTATATTGACATTATTCATATCATTTGTCTTTTTTATTCATCACTGTTGCTTGTGCTTCCCGCGCACTTGCCGATAACGCACAAATATACGCAATAGTATTAAAAAAACAAACATTTATTAGAAAAAATTTAAAATAGATATTATAACCTTATAAAATAGATTCTTAGTTGATGTTGTTTGTTGCGTATTCTGAATTATTATACTATCTTTCGGGTCTTATATATCGCAAAGGATGTGTTTTTAACATATATAAAATACGCAATTATGGGTTTTACGGATAAAAGATATCATTTTGAACCGGGAGAATATAAAAATAAACGTGTGATCTGGATTAGATTCGAAAAGGACGCAGCACTTATTACCTATCTGCGCACCCATACGAAAGCATCCTGGTCGGCCTCACACAAATCCTGGTACGTTACAGATAACCGGCACTATCGTGAGTTGTTCGGTTTACGACCGGTTAGTATCGGAAAAGAGTCCCTGAGTAAAATACACCCTGTAAATTTGCCTGCTTTAAGACGTTTTCAGGAACAGATAATTCTAAAAGGTTACAGCGAAAATACACTTCGGACATACTCCTTGGAGTTCGCTCGATTGCTTTATATCCTCAGATCGTATCCCGTAAACGACCTTACCCCGGAACGTTTACGCGGTTACTTTCTCTATTGTCACCGGATTCTTAAACTCTCCGAAAGTGAAATTCATAGTCGTATAAATGCGATAAAATTTTACTATGAACAAGTCTTGCACCGCGAGAAGATGTTCTTT
The DNA here is from genome assembly GCA_036768735.1 of Clostridiales bacterium. GTDB lineage: Bacteria > Bacillota > Clostridia > DSM-8532 > DSM-8532 > JAAYGP01. Next base: position 6,352 of record DAIPML010000139.1, read on the forward strand.
GATATTCCGCGTCCGAAGAAACCGCTTACACTTCCCAAAATGCTGAATAAAAAAGAAGTACAGAAGATTATTGAGGTCACCCGGAACCCGAAACATACACTGATGTTGAAACTTGCTTATGGAATGGGATTGCGCGTCAGCGAGCTGGTCAATCTGAAAATTTCGGATATTGACAGCACTTCCATGTCCGTCCGGATAGAGCAAGGCAAGGGAAAAAAAGACCGGGTAGTTCCACTTCCAGAATCAGTACTGGATGAAATGCGGAGTTATTACAAGGAATATCGTCCTGAAATATATCTCTTTGAAGGACAAAACGGCGGTCAGTACTCCATCCGTAGCGCGCAACAGGTTTTTAAGTCAGGGTTAAAAAAAGCGGGAATAAAAAAACCGATTGGCATACATGGACTGCGGCACAGTTATGCAACCCACCTGCTTGAGACCGGTACGGATATACGCTTTATTAAGGATCTGCTTGGGCACCATTCCGTCAAAACAACCGAGATCTATACACATATTACCGACGTGTCAAAGTCAAAAATAAAAAGCCCGCTGGATTTTCTTTGAATCCGTCACAGCATAAGTTGAATAGCAGACCGAGAGAAAAAATAGGATTCAGTTCACCAAAAGTTGAGTTTTACAAACAATTTCAGTAATATTGCACTTGCTGCTTGACTCTAGGTCCCACTCAAATTTTCTGTAAAATTCAATTTTGCCACAAATTTATCGTATATTTGTGGCAAACTTATTTTTGTATGCAGAGTGCTTTTAATCAAATAAAGGATAAAATTCTTTCCTCCGAGAGAGGAGAACTATTCTTCCCTGACGATTTTTCTTCTTTCGGTTCGTCGGATGCTGTCCGCTCTGCTTTGGTGCGTTTGTGCCAGTCGGAGGTCATTATACGGGTAGCACAAGGAATTTATTATTATCCTAAAATAGATACCAAATGGGGAAGCGGTATTATTCCGCCAAGTATAGAAGAAGTCGCTAACGGAATTGCCAAACGGGATAAAGTACGGATTATGCCAACAGGAGCATACGTTCTCAATATGCTTGGCTTATCGACACAAGTTCCTGCGAATGTCGTTTTTGTTACCGACGGTTCTCCCCGCCGTGTATCCATTGGTAAAGGAAAAGGTATTTTATTCAAACACACTTCCGAGATGCGTAATTTTGCCTATCAATCACAAATGATGATGTTGATAGTTACTGCCATGCGTGAAATAGGCGAAGGCAATATTACTCCGGAACAGCTTGCAATTATTAAAACCCATTTGGAAAAGGTAAGTCCCGAAGAATTTCAAAACGATATACAGTTGGCGCCGATATGGGTACGTAAAACTCTTCAAAACGCATGAAATACATAGATTTGACAGATACGGAGCAACGAGAAATTGTGCAAAGGGTACAAGCGGAAACAGGTCTTAATCAACAAATAATCGAAAAGGACTGGTGGGTAACGGCTGTTCTCAGGGCGTTATTTTCTCTACCTTATGCCAATCATTTGTCTTTCAAAGGCGGTACTAATTTAAGTAAATGCTGGAATTTAATCAGCCGATTCTCCGAAGATGCCGATATTGGCATAGACCGTGAATATTTAGGATTTAGCGGCACACTCTCAAAGACACAAATCAGTGATAAATTGCGCCGTGCTTCCTGTTCGTTTGTCCGGGAGAAAATGCAGGTCGATTTACGGGAACAACTTATAGCAGACGGTATCAATGGAAGCAAGTTTACCGTCAAAGTCGATATTACGCCTGTTACTACGACAGACCCGGAAATAATCGAAATTGAATACCAATCCATATTTGAAGAACTTCAATATATCAAGCGTAAAGTAATCGTAGAGGTCAGCGGTCGTTCTATGAGTGAACCGATAACTCCCGTTCGATTATCTTCTTTCATTGACGAAGTATATACAAATGCTCCATTCACTGACCCGAGTTTTGAAGTCCGGGCAGTTGCACCCGAGCGTACTTTCTTGGAAAAAATATGTTTGCTTCAAGAGGAATTTGCAAAACCAAAAGAAGCCATGCGTACCGAGAGAATGTCGAGACACCTTTACGACATAGTTCAAATAATGCAGACACCAATAGCTTCCAAAGCATTGGAGGATACACAACTCTATGAATCGGTAATCAAGCATCGACAAACGTTTATCGGGATAAAAGGATTTGATTACTCCCGATTGCGTCCGCAGATTATTTGCATAATTCCACCTGATGAGATTATGGATTCTTGGAAAAAGGATTACGAAACCATGCAGGAAACCATGATATACGGCGACTCTCTGCCTTTCAATAAGTTGATTGAGAAAATTACGGAACTCAACAAAACGCTCAATAATTTGCCATGAAATCAACCGAATTGAGAATTGGGAATTATGTGTATAGTGATATAATAAAGCCCGTGCCTGTCATCACGACGGTACGGGCTTTTTGTTTCCCTCCATAATTAGGGTTTGCTTATTAATTCCCGTTCATGCACAAAATCTCATTTGTGGCTT
>DAIPML010000140.1:0-8823 GCA_036768735.1 Clostridiales bacterium
GTTAAACCTGCAGGAAAAAGTCGTTTCACGACTTTCTGGGGAGCAATCATATTATGGTTCATTTATTTGAAAGGTGAAGTTATGTATATCAAAATAGAGTCATCAAGATTGAATAAATCGAAAAAAAATAATTGGTTAAGGCTGTTTATTATAGCCTCGGCATTTCTTTTGCTTTCGCAGCTTGCGAAAATGTTTGCAATACAAAGACCTGATCTTATTGAGAAGTATTTCTCCAGAGGTCTTTATCCTGTTACATCCCGTATTCAGACAGGTTTTTCAAACCTTTTACCTTTCTCTTTATATGAGGCTCTTATTGTGATTATAATCCTTTATGCTTTATTCAGGATTATACGGCTTATACAGTCAATTTCAAAGAGAAGCTTTAAATTTGAGGGATTACGCTTTTTAATTCATCTTTATCTATTTGTTTCAATGGGATTGTTCCTTTTCCAATTTTTATGGAGCCTCAATAATTACCGTAACCCATTAAAAGATCAATTGGAGTTAACAGTACAGGACACATCCACAGCGAAGCTTGACGAGGTATATAGAGCCTTGATAACCTCCGCAAATGAAACCCGGAGTAAGCTTTCCGAAACTCAGGACACTGTTTCTCATCCTTTTAAAACAAGCATTGTTCTAAATACCGCTTGGGAAGGGTACCACCGACTTGCCATGGAGTATCCCATATTTCACAGCAACCGTGTAAGGGTTAAGGGTCTTTTATTATCGAGGATACAAACCATTGCAGGATATAGTGGGGTTTATAATTTTTTTACCGGTGAGCCTAATATTAACACCGAACCTCCCCTTGTAACTCTTCCACACACTGCCTGCCACGAAATTGCACATCAAATGGGAATAACCTTAGAAGATGAAGCCAATTATGTGGGTTTTTTAGCCTGTAAAGACCATCACAATGTGTTGTTCCAATATTCCGGCTATCTTTCCGCCCTTACATTTGTGGGGAATTCATTATATCAGCAATCACCTGAGCTTTATTCAGAGGCTTCACAGCTTCTTAGTGACGATATTAAAGCAGATCAGCAGGAAATAAGTTTGTTTTGGGACAAATATGAAAACGATACGGCTTCAGAAATCGCTGATAAGTTTAATGAAGTATACCTTAAAAGTAACAATCAAACCGATGGCATGAAGAGCTACGGTAAATTTGTTGATTTACTCATTGCGGATTACCTTAAAAATGGCTCAATCTAGGAGTTCACTTGCGAAGTCGGCTTTCCTGAGGAAATCATGTATCATTCATCCCCCAGCTACACTTTCACTGTCGTGAATAAGGTAGCTTAGAGGTAGGGGACTTCTGATTATCTGTTATTTGCTCGTCACAGCATAAGTAAAATTAAGTTCAACTTATATAAATCATTCAATAATATTAATCAGGTTAACTGTAAGGGCATATACACAATCAAGGGTAACGTATGAATCGGGTTTCATTCTTTCCAGTATGCTTTGTGGAATAAGCCCTTTTGCTTTTGCTGTTTGATATGCATTACCTTGGTTAAATTGTATATTCATTGTTTTTAGCATAATTTCACATGCGATTTCACCGGTTAAAGAATCGTCCGTTCCATAGCTTCTAAGCCTGGAATCCAGCTCCAGTGAATATTTTTCCGGTGCTGCCTTTACAATAAGGTTTATAATAAGCGTTTTAAATGTATTTTGATATGCCTCAATATCAAATAAGTAATCGTTATTTTCCCCACCGGCTAATAGACCATATTCGGTTAATACCTTTACAGATGGCCATGCCCAATGTTCATTGTTTGGGTTTACCTCATTAAAATCAAAAAGCGTGAGCCCATTTCTTTTCAGTAGCTTCTGATAATCAACGATAATTTCCTCAGGTGATTTTGAAAGCTCCAGCGGGGTTATATCATTCAGATAGCAGTATGCTGCAGTTACCCCCATTGCTTCTCCGCTTGATACACTGACAGGCAGTCTACCCGCGCTTGTTGCTGCCAATGATGAATAGGATGCCTTTTTACCTACCATAAGCATATTGCTATAGTTTTTAGATATAAAGCATTCAAGGGGTATAGAGTATATTTTAGGGCTACCCAGTATGTATGTATAGTCATCGGAAATTTCCGTACTTACGAACTTTTGAGCATCCACCGGAGCAGATGCTAAAACCACCTTGGTTGGAAAACTTCTGTTTCCAAGAATATCCTCTACTGTTAGGCTGTAAACACCTTCGAAATGCCTATACTCAGGTATATAAAAGCTTGTTGGACCGGTTTTAAAGGAGCAGTTCTCAAAAGGCACAAAAGCATATTGCAAAAAAGCAGTTAAATACTTTGCTTCAGTTAACGCATCTTTAAAATTCTCCTGCATTACTGCTGGATCATCAACATTAATCTGCCACATTTTTATACCGCTAATAACCATTTCGTTGTCAGGTTGCCTTATAAAATTTAATTTTGAAATTTTTGTTTTGGGACTGTATCTTTCATATTTCTGCAAAACAGTTTGGAAATCATCTATGTTTCTGTCTAGTTTACGGATGCTTTCTATATCCTGCCACTTAACATCGGATATTATAAAGTTATATTCCACCGGCATATATGAATTAGGAACACCGATGTCCGCAGAACCAGTAAAATAAGGCACATTGCACAGCGTAAGCACATCTCCGTTTTCAGTGGCGTCAATAAATACAGGGGCTTCTATAAGATGCTTTTCGCCTCCATAATAAACACTAATACCATTTACCTTGTTTCCATCGATTTCAGCTGATAAAAAACCGGCATTATACCAGACAGTCAAGCTTTGTTCTTTTTCCATAATCCGTTTAGCGGATGTAATATAATCAGTAACCGAAAAATTTCCTCCGGTCTCGCCAAACAGCTCGGAATAGATGCCATTATTCAGCTTCTTTTTTGAACCTTCTACTATCGCATAATCGGGAGAAGTATATGTAACAAGACCCGATTTAACATAACTTCCCGGATCACTGTCCTGTGTAACAAGCAGAGTTTTAAGACCAAGCCTTGCTCCAGACAATGCGGCAGCAAGACCCTCAGGTTCAGTACCGAAAACCACAAGGCTGTATTGGTTTATCCCTTTTGGGCTTTCTCCTTTTTTAATCTTTCTTTGAAACTCATCTCCCGTAATAATAGGACGGATTCCAAACCAGAAAGTAAAAAAGAATAAAGCTGCTATAATAATGTTACGGAATAAATTGCTGCTTTTCATATGTTACCCTGCTTATGTAAACTGTTATTAGCTTAAAGCCCAAAGCTCATATCGTTTTCAGAGCTTTAAATCCATATGCTAAATGCATAATATTTTCTTTAGTAAAGTATTAATATATGACTTATGACTTTACTGTATTGACTCGAAAACATACATAGATTACTCTACTGTATAGCTTCCGCGTATCAGGAAAAATGCCTTGTCTGAAGCCACGAAAACACCTCGTCCGTCTGCCCTTGAAGATAACAAAAGATGCTGGTTTGTAATCTTCATTCCATTTGTAAGATCCTGTGCAGATGTAACATCGGCCAAGCCACCCAGTTCTCCTGATATTGCTGTTGTTTCACCACTTCTAACAAGAATCTCTGAGCCTGCTCCTAAAATGACTTTTTGTCCCTTTGACAGCTCAACCACAACAAAACCCTGTTCCAAGGCTTCTATCCGACGGATAAGCTCAATGTTTTGACGCTCAAGGCTGTCTATTCTTGTGAAAGCGTCAATAGTGAGGTTAATAAGATCCCTAACATCAGTTCTGATATTGTTCAGAACCTGCTCGTCAACTGTGCCTGTGCCTGTGCTTGTTCCACCAGTAGATGGAGTGCCTGTCCCAATTTTACTTGTAAGTAGCTGTATTTGCTCATCAACATAGCTTTTTGTCACCAATGGATCAAACTCACTGCCAGGCTGTGCCGAAGTTGCAGCTTGTGCTGCTGTAAATGCGGTAACCACTGCCATTAATAAAAACGCAACATACAAAACCCGTCTCTTTTTTCTCATTTTTAAGACCCCCATGATCGCACCACCTGATGCTTCTTCGCTATGTATTTTTTTATTGTAAATACCTTGTTTCAAGACCAAAGCTTGTGCTTAACGCTTCATTGACCTTCGTCATGAGTATTCTATCAAGGTGCCCGGTTTTTTCACGCAACCTTTTTTTATCAATTGTCCTTACCTGCTCGAGCAAAACAACTGAATCCTTGTTCAGCCCATAAAGCTCGCCAGGTATCTCTATATGAGTTGGTAGCTTTGCCTTGCTCTGTCTTGAAGTAATCGCCGAAATAATAATTGTAGGGCTGTGCCTATTTCCAACATCATTTTGAATGACTAAAACAGGTCTGATTCCACCCTGTTCGGAACCTATTACAGGACTCAAATCCGCGTAGAAGATATCTCCTCTTCTAATTTCCAAAATTTTCACTCCTCGTGCTGGATTTGACCCCACAAATATTTAATTATCCACTGGAAAGACTTGATTTACTGCGTTTTACACAGCATCAGAATTTCCATGTGATAAAATTTAAGACATCTCAAATTTTATCGAAAAGCCACTTCGTGACTTTCCGGAAGATAATCATATTATATTTTTATAACCTAACCCCGTCAAATTAAATGTCCGTTACAGCGGACTTTCTGCTATAATTCACTGCTTCGATATTTTGGTATATAGCTGTGCAATAGCGGAAACTGCGCTTCAATTTACAAGAGCTACATTCCCTAATGTTTCCTAATATTACACTCCTATGTCTCTACCTTTACCTGTGAACACCAGTGACTTTTTCCATATTTTTAATCTTATCAATAAGTATGGCATGTTTTTAATAAAAAATACATTGCCCTGGGAACTACCCACCATTAAACATTTTCCAAACATCAAGTAATTCAAATCAAATAATTCACAACATTAAAAAACTTACCATCTTTAATGTAAACCCTGGGTATACGCTTACCAACCAGGCACACTACTTCATAGTTTATTGTTCCTGTAATGTCGGCGATCTCATCAGCCGTAATCTCATTATCCCCCTGATGTCCTATTAATACCGCTTCATCCCCTGTTTTTACACCGGGGATATCTGTTACATCTACCATACACTGATCCATACAAACTCTCCCTACAACAGGTGCATATTGCCCATGTATCAAAACCCTGCCGCAATTGGACAAAAGCCTGGAGTATCCATCGGCATACCCCACAGGCAGCGTAGCAACTCTACTCTTGCGTGTGGTTTCATAGATACGCCCATAGCTAATCGGAGTACCTGCATCTAACTCCTTAACGAGAATAACCCTGGCTTTAAGCTCCATCGCGGGTTTTAGATCGATGCAGTTCCTATCTATATCCTTTGATGGATATAGACCATATAATATAATCCCCGGGCGAACCATATCAAGGCAAATGAATGGATATTTTATAATTGCAGCGCTATTTGCAATATGCTTCACAGGAATCAATATGCCGATTCTGTTTAGCTCATTTATTATAGTTTCAAAACGTTCAAATTGAAGTCTTGTAAACTCACGTTCTACCTCGTCGGCAGAAGCAAAGTGTGTAAAAAGCCCTTCTATAACTATTCCGGGAAGATTATTGATCTCCACAACATCCTTAACAGCTTTGTAGCCGGGCTGAAAACCCACTCTGGACATACCGGTATCAATTTTTATATGAATTCGAGCCTGTTTTCCCAGTTTAACTGCTGCTTTTGATAGAGCCTGTGCTAGATCGTGGCTGAATACTGTTTGTGTAATATTATTGTTTATTATCTCTTCAGCTCTTACGGGATCGGTGTAGTTTAGCACCAAAACAGGTACTGTTACACCTATTTCCCTAAGTTGAATGGCCTCGTCAAGCATTGATACGGCCAGACGGCTTGCTCCGTTTTCAATTAATGTCGGTATGGTTTCCATAACACCATGTCCGTAGGCGTCAGCTTTAACCACAGCCATTATTTCAGTCATTTTCCCAACATTTTTGGCTACTGCTCGCACATTATGGGCTATATTATCAAGGTTAATCTCCGCCCAGGCTCTGTTTAGCTTTATATCCAAGACAACACCCACTTTCACTTATTAATTGTCCCATAGCCAACGGAATTTCCGCGCAAATTTCACTTGCTGTATATCCCGCCTGCATATGACTTCTGTTGGCAAGAATGTCTCCGCACATTCCATGTATATACACTCCCAAGGTAGCGGCTTTTAAAGGTTTAACACCCTGCCCTATAAATGAGCCAATTATACCTGAAAGGACATCTCCTGAACCTGCTGTAGCAAGTACCGGATTTCCAGTGGAATTTATATAATACTTCCCATCAGGATTTGCTATTACGGTTCCCGCTCCCTTTAAGACAACTGTCACGCTCCATTTGCGGCTGTATTCCACAGCAAGCTTGATCCGGTTTGCACGGATTTCGTCGGCGGTTAAACCGGTTAACTGTGCGAATTCTCCCGGGTGGGGAGTAATCACAATAGGAGCTTGTCGGATTTCAAATATATTAGCTTCTTCCGCCACTGTTTCTGCCATTATATTAAGTGCGTCCGCATCAATTACCATAGGTCTTTTACATTTACAAATGAATTCTTTAACCCATGCTGCAACCTGTCTTTTTGTGGTTAACCCCGGTCCAATCACTATTGAATCCATTGATTCAGACTTTTCAAGCAACATATTAAGGCTGCCGTCAGTTATAAGACCATCCTCATCATCAAGCGGGATTGTTATGGCTTCCGGAACTGTTATGCTGTAAATTGGCAATAAAGATTTCGGTACTGCTAGATAAACCATTCCGCTCCCGGTTTTAAATGCAGCTTTAGCTGCAAGGGTTCCCGCACCTGTCATTCCCTTAGAGCCTGTAATTATTAAAATTTTACCAAACGTTGTTTTATGGCCTTCAACAAATCTTTGAGGAAAATATTTACATAGCTCTGATCCCGCAGAAAGCTGGCCGTCAAACCTGAGCTGCCTTGTTGCGCCTGTAGGAATTCCGATATCCGCCACAGTAACCTTACCAGCAAGCTCTGCCCCGGGATATTGGGCAAGCCCGGGCTTTAAGAGAGAGAACGTTACAGTTTCATCTGCTTTTACTGCTATTCCACCTACCTGCCCGTTTTCACCGTTTACACCGGATGGTATGTCAATTGACAATACCTTTGCACTGCTTTCATTAATAAGCCGAATTACCGATTTAAAAAGTCCTGTGACATTTCCGTAAAAGCCTGTTCCAAAAATCCCGTCTATTATAAGATGTGCTTCTTTTAAAGATTCCTCTACCCTTGGCATTTCCGCTTCATCAGTCACAAAAAGAATCGTCGCACCTATATTTTCAAGAATCTGCAGATATGTATCCGCTTCTCCTTTTACCATGCTTCTTTGCACCAAAGATACTACAATTACCGGATATCCGCTTTGAATCAAATGCCTTGCCACAGCAAAAGCGTCTCCCCCATTATTCCCCTTGCCTGCAATTATAACTGTTTTACTTTCGGGCATGGCTTCTGCCAGCATTTCTATTGCTTTAGCCACAGTACACAATGCTGCATTCTCCATTAAAAGAATACCGGGGATTTTATATACATCCATAGCCAATTCATCAAGCTTTTTCATTTGAGTCGGCGTTGCCAGCTTCATCTGTTTCCTCCTCTTGCTTAAGGAACTTCATATCCAGCTTTGTCAATTCGTCTGAGCCTAAAAGATCATGGAAAAAAGCATAAACCTCCGTCCAGTCTGTTGTAAGGTTTTGTCTTTGTTCCTGTAGCTCTTTCAATCTTTTTTTCACATTATTAAGCTCAGTTTCAAGCTTTCTTTCTTTTTTCTTAGACTTTGCCATTACATTGTACACTTGCCTGACAGTTTCATCAAGCAGCTTGAAATTTGAATCCCTTATTTTATTTTTCATATCAAAGAGCTCGTCTTCCAACTCGACTGCTCTTTTATTAAGCTGCTCAATATGTTGTTTTGATTGTATGAGAGAGCGTTTCGCCTCCTCGTTGTTTTTTTTGAAAGCTTCCTCGGTTAAAGCAATGATGTTATTCATATGCTTTTTTTTATTGGGATCAATATTCTGCTGCTCTTGGAACAATGTGGCTTCCTGCCCAATCAGCCTGTTTAAGTTGTCCTGACACTTCTGTACCTCCCTGCTGATAGGGATTATCTTGAAAATCTTGTTCCAGCGCTCATCCAGCGTTAGTATGGATATATCATTCTTTTTTAATGTTGATATATCAAACTTCAACTTTTTTTTAAGTATCATAATAGTCACGTATCTTTCTTTTAAAAGTTTAGAATATGTTAATTTCGCTGCAGGAGCTCATTCTACTGATTAAATATACAAATAACAAACAAATTAAAAAATACATATTCTATGTAAAAATACTTTCTATGCATGAAATACAATTATTTTTGGTTAATGCAATGAAATCACATTTACAATATATTGTAAGTATACCCTTTGACTATTGCTCGAAACAAATAGCACGTATATTAATTAGTGTATATATTGGATTTTGGATTCCAATTCAGTAATATAAAGCTCATATATAATATCGGCAGCTTCTTTTCCATAATTTATTGTTAACTACCCTTCACTTATCATTTATCCCCACCTACACATTAGTTGCCTTGAATAAGGTTGTTTAGAGATGGAGAACTTCTGATTTATCTATGATAAATAATCCCCTGTAAAAATATCGAGGAAACTGTCATTCTTGCCGATAAAGGTTATATAACAGCTTTTGCAGACCGGAGGGAAAATGAAACTAACTGCTTTATTCCAATTAAAAAACTTTAAAAATATGAGTAAACAGAAGAAGCTTATACTTATGGGGAGTGTT
>DAIPML010000141.1:0-3968 GCA_036768735.1 Clostridiales bacterium
GCAAACAATCTGAACCAGCTTGGAAAATTGGCGAACGTGCAAGGCGTATGGTTTGTGGAAACATCGGCAAAAATGTTGATGAACGAATTGGACGAACTCTTAAAACGCATCCGACTATGACGGCAAAAATCATCAAAGGAACAAGCTTTTCGGGTGCTATCGGCTATATGCTGAGCAAAAAAGAGAAAGCCGAAATCCTGAAAGCCGAAGGCATACGCGTCGAACCAAAGGAACTCACGGCGAAAAGTTTTGAGCTGCAGGCATCGATGCGTCCCTATGTAAAGAAACCGGTACTCCATATCTCGCTCAACTTTTCGGAACAGGACAAACAGAAACTCACCAACGAAAAGATGGTGGAAATCGCTGAAGAGTATCTCAAAAAAATGGACATCCGAAATACGCAGTATTTGATTGTCCGCCATCACGACACCCAACATCCTCACGTACATCTTTGCATCAACCGCATCGATAACGACGGCAAGTTGATATCCGATAAAAACGAAAAATACCGAAGCACGGCAATCTGCAAAGAGCTGACACAGAAACACGGCTTGTACTTTGCCCCGGGAAAAGAGCAGGTCAATCGCCATCGGCTTATCGGATACGACAAAATCAAGTACGAGATTTACGATGCGTTGAAGCTGGCCATCCCGAAAAGCCGGACGTGGGAGGAGCTGGAAAAACAGCTGAAGAAAAAAGGCATCACCTTTCAATTCAAAACAAGCGGAAATACCGATAAAATTCAAGGGATTATTTTCGAGAAAGACGGCACTAAAATCAACGGTTCCAAGGTGGACAGGACGTGCAGTTTCTCGAAAATCGACCGGCAAATCAAGGATAATGCCTGTCAAGCGTTGCAGGAAGCAGCACAGCAAGCACAATTAGCAAGCTCGGCAGTGAGTGCCGTTGAAGCGCTATCAGCACTTATAGCTCAATTCAGCCTATTTACGCTATCGGACAGTCCGCATTACGATGCTACGCTTGCCGATTACATCAAGGCTTTGAAAGCCAGAAAGCAGGCAGCGCAAAGCAAAGTTCGTGTTCGCAGAATACGATAAAAAAACAGTAAAAACTAACCCTAAAAATAACAATTTATGACCACAACAAACAACGAAAACATCCTGATGATGTTTGAAGAAATCAGCCAGAAATTGGACAGAAACATCAGTCAGGTAGAAGCAATCGCACGGAAACAACCGAAATCGAACGAAGACACCAACCTCTCCGAACTTCAATCGGCATTGGAAGATTTTGAGAGTTCACAATCCGAAAAACTGGACAACATCGAAACGCTTATCCGGAAGGATAAACGAAAAATCGAATTTACTCCCACATCCACCTTCGGTATGGCTTTTTTTCTTTCACTGATGTTGATTGTTTTGGGATTATCCATCTGGATTTATTCCCTGAAAAGTGAAATGGGTACGCTGGCGGATAATGATTTGAAGTACCGGTATATTCAAATGATTGGGCAAGTATCTCGCGAAGAACTATCAACGATTGACAGTATTTTTTACTTTAACAGAAACAGAAAAAAAATTAAAGAGCTTAGAAAGCATGTGGAAATATTTGAGGAAAATGTTAGGCAGCGAGCGAAAATTTTGGAGCAGGAAGAAAGGTTGAGAATGAAGAGGGAAATGTTAGAGCAAGTAATTCAGTAAATATTGATTTGAAATCAGCCAAAAATCTGTATTTTTGTAAAAAATACTGAAAATGAGTTCAAACCAAGTAAAATCGAAAAAAAGAGTAACCGACCACGGCGAAGTATTTACCAATGAAAGAGAGGTGAATGCTATGCTCGATTTAGTGAAAAATGAAACTGAGCGTATTGATTCCCGTTTCCTTGAGCCGGCGTGTGGTACGGGTAATTTCTTGGCAGAAATACTAAGAAGAAAACTCAATATAGTTGACCAACGATACAGTAAAAGCCAAACAGAATGGGAGCTTTACGCGGTTATTGCCGTGTCGAGCATTTACGGAGTAGATATTCTTGAAGATAATGCGCAAGAGTGCCGAGAAAGGCTTTTTTCTATTTTCGACGACAGATATACTGCTCTCTTCAAAGATAAATGCAAGGAAGAATGTAGAAGAAGCATCCAATTTATATTACAAAGAAATATACTTTTGGGTGATGCGCTGGATTACACCAATCCGCAAACAAAGGAACCCATTGTTTTTTCTGAATGGAGCGCTGTAAGTGGCAACAAACTAAAGAGAAGAGACTTTGTGTTACGTTTCTTAGTAGAAAAAACACACCAGTTTTCTCTGTTTAACGATGAAGGAGAAGCGGCAGCCATTGATGAACCCGTAAAAGATTACCCACTCATACATTTCTTAAAATTAGGTGAAAATGTTTAAGACCAACTACAACCCCGATGTACTTACCTGCCTTGCAAATTTGAGTAACGATGAAGTATTTACCCCGCCCAACTTGGTAAACGACATGTTGGATTTGCTACCGGCAGAACTGTGGCGAAATCCTGACGCCAAATTCTTAGACCCGGTAAGTAAAAGTGGTGTGTTTCTGCGTGAAATGGCAAAAAGGCTGATGCTTGGGTTGGAGACACAAATCCCCGACCGGCAAGAGCGAATTAACCACATTTTTAAAAACCAACTTTACGGGATTGCCATTACCGAACTTACTTCTTTGCTTTCGCGCCGAAGTGTTTATTGTACTAAAAAAGCCAACCATGAAAAATATGCCCTCTGCACTGAGTTCGATGACGAGCAAGGCAATATACGCTATGAACGCACGCAACACACGTGGGAAAATGGAAAATGCACCTACTGCGGAGCAAGCCAAGAAGTGTACGACCGTGACGATGATTTAGAAACTTATGCTTATAATTTTATTCACACAGAAAACCACGAAGAAATATTTAATATGAAATTTGATGTAATTATTGGAAATCCACCTTATCAGCTAACAGATGGAGGAGCAGGGGCTAGCGCTATGCCAATCTACAATAAATTTGTTGAACAGGCTAAGAAATTAAATCCGAGATATCTAACAATGATTATCCCCTCGAGATGGTTTGCTGGTGGAAAAGGACTTGATGGATTCAGAGAAAGTATGCTAAATGACAAACGAATAAAATATATCAATGATTATATTAACGCAAAAGAGTGCTTCCCAGGCATAAGTTTAGGTGGAGGTGTGTGTTATTTTTTATGGGATAAGGATCATAATGGAGATTGCACAATAGTGAATACAAACAATGGGATTAAAACAAGCTCGGTAAGGTCACTCAGTGAATTTGATGTTTTTATTCGCAATAATGATGCAATTGAATTGATAAAAAAAATAAAAAAAATAAACAATACTAATATTTCTGATCTTATTTTATCAAGAAATCCGTTTGGATTTCCCTCATCTGCAAGAGGAGAAAATGACCCTTCTAAAGGCAGTATTAAATTACATAGTAGTGGGGGGATCGGGTATATACCAGTAAAAGCAGTAACTCAAGGGGCTAAGCTTTTGACGAAATACAAAGTAATGTTTAGTAAAGTAACAAGTGAACATGCAGGAGAACCAGATAAATCTGGGAAGTTCAGGGTTTTATCAACTACAAAGATATTGGAGCCTAACAATATTTGTACTGATTCATATTTAATTGCTGGACCTTTCAATAACTCAAACCAAGCAACTAATTTTCTTGACTATTTAACTACAAAATTTGCCCGTTTTTTGTTGCTTCAAGCAGTTACTTCTATAAATTTATCAAAAGACAAATTTATCTTTGTTCCTAAATTAGATTTTGACCAAAACTGGACTGATAAAAAATTATTTTCACTGTTTAACTTTTCAACTAAAGATATCGAAATCGTTGAGTCATTGATAAAAGAATATGAATGATATTTCCACGCTTGAAATGACTATAGAAACCGTTTTTATCTCGAACTATTGATATATCTATTAATACTTCGGTAAATATTCAATTAACCAATTAAAATTCAATGATTTACAT
>DAIPML010000141.1:3978-8809 GCA_036768735.1 Clostridiales bacterium
GTTTGCAGCCATTGCTGCATGACTCATATAGTAAATTTTTAACGGACTATTGATCTATAATAGGCATTAATAATTCTGAATATCGCATAATATCTTAAAACTGATAAAGTAATCCAAATACCTTTCTGATAGAGACAAAAAGAAATGAGTAAAGAGTTTTTTCCTCCTCGCCCCATCACTACTCCAACCATTTACGCCTATGAGTTGGAGGGAGTTGACACACATAAAGGATGGCTCAAAATTGGCTATACAGACCGCGATGCAAAAACACGCATACATGAGCAGTTAGGCACTGCGGCTATCAAATATAAAATTGTATTTGAAGAGTCGGCTATGAAGAACGATGGCAGTTCGTTTACCGACCGAGATGTGCATCGCATGTTGCGCAAGTCAAAATTCAGCAATCCAGAAGGAGAATGGTTTATTTGCGATTTAAACGATTTACGCCGTGCCATACATGCGCTAAAAACCGGCATGCTATCCGAGCAAAATCGTGTGCATAACTTCAAAATGCGTCCAGAGCAAGCCAATGCCGTAAAAAAGACCAAAGCGTACTTCGAGAGTTTCAAATCAGAAAGTGAAAATCGAGGTAAAACACCGCACTTCTTATGGAATGCCAAAATGAGGTTTGGAAAAACATTCGCAGCTTATCAACTGGCGAAAAGTATGGGATGGCAAAAAGTGCTGGTACTTACTTTTAAGCCTGCTGTACAGAGTGCCTGGGAAGAGGATTTACTAACGCATGTTGATTTTGAAGGTTGGCAGTTTATTTCTCGCAACAACGAGTTAGAGTACGACAGCGCTGACAAATCAAAACCAATTGTCTGCTTCGGCTCATTCCAAGATTATTTGGGTAAAAATGATGCCGGAGGTATTAAAGCCCGCAACGAATGGGTGCATGCCACAAATTGGGATTGTGTTATTTTTGATGAATACCATTACGGTGCATGGCGTGATAATGCCAAAGAATTGTTTGAAGCGGAAAGTAAAAAGGAAGTTGAGTTTGCGCAAGGTATCGGTATGGACTATTTCGAAGAAGACATTATGCCCATCACCACCGATCACTATTTATATCTATCCGGTACGCCATTCCGTGCTATCGCTTCCGGTGAGTTTATAGAAGAACAAATTTTCAACTGGACATATTCAGACGAACAGCGTGCAAAAGAGAATTGGGAAGGAGAAAACAATCCTTACGCACCACTTCCTCGAATGGTAATGCTTACTTATCAACTTCCCGATTCTATACGACAAATTGCTTTAGAGGGTGAGTTTGATGGTTTTGATTTGAATGTTTTCTTTTCTGCAGAAGGTTCAGGAAGAACAGCGCAATTTAAATATGAAGACGAAGTTCAAAAATGGTTGGATTTAATTAGAGGAGCATTTAGTGAGACTACGGTTGATAATCTAAAAATGGGTGCTCAAAAACCACCTCTGCCTTTTTCGCATGCGCCTTTGCTTAAAGTCTTGAACCATACATTCTGGTTTCTACCCACAGTGGCATCTTGCCATGCTATGGCAAATTTATTAAGCCAACAACAAAATAAATTTTATCACGATTACAGAGTAATAGTTGCTGCCGGCACAAGTGCCGGTATTGGTGTGAATGCCTTACCTCCCGTATATGATGCCATGACGGACAATCCATTGGAGTCGAAGACAATTACACTCTCTTGTGGTAAACTAACCACAGGCGTATCTGTAAAACCATGGACAGGAATATTTATGCTTCGCAATTCTTCAAGTCCCGAAACCTATTTTCAAGCCGCGTTTCGAGTGCAAACGCCTTGGGTAATCAAAAATCCCGATGATTTATCACCAAACAGGGAGGAGATTATCAAAAAAGAATGTTATGTGTTTGATTTTGCACCGGATAGGGCATTGCGTCAAATAGCCGATTACAGTTGCCGACTCAATGTAGAAGAAGCAAATCCTGAAGCCAAAGTTGCCGAGTTTATCAATTTTCTACCGGTATTAGCCTATGATGGTAGCTCCATGAAACAAATTGACGCCGCTGGAATATTGGATATGGCAATGAGTGGTACAACTGCGACTCTTTTGGCAAGAAGGTGGGAAAGCGCTTTGTTGGTTAATGTTGACAACAGTACGCTTGCTCGACTAATGTCAAATGAAGAGGCGATGAAAGCTTTGATGAATATTGAGGGTTTTAGAAACTTAAATCAAGATATTGAAACCATTATCAATAAATCGGAAGCGGTCAAAAAAGCGAAAAAGGAAGCAGGTGACAGAGAGCTAAGCCGTCAGGAGAAAAAAGAGCTTACCGACGAAGAAAAACAATACAAGAGTTTGAGAAAGCAAATTCAGGAAAAACTCATCAAGTTTGCTACTCGTATCCCTGTTTTTATGTATCTCACCGATTTTAGGGAAAGAAGTCTACACGATGTAATAACGAAGCTTGAACCAGGACTGTTCAAAAAAGTTACAGGATTAGAAGTAAAAGATTTTGAACTATTAGTAAGCCTCGGTGTGTTCAATTCTGCCCTGATGAACGACGCCGTTTACAAATTCAAACGTTATGAAGACGCGAGCTTAGAATATACTGGAATAAATAAACACGCGGGAGAGGAAATCGGGTTGTTTGATACGGTAGTAAACCGTGAGGATTATGAGGCGGTTTTTGTGAACGAGGAGTAAATTTATTTTCAAAAAATGTCCACAGACAATAACAATGCTCCAAAAACAGCAAAAGAGTTAGAAGATACAGTCCTTTGGAGATTAATTCTCAAGGATTATTCTCCTAGTGTTTTGAAAAATGAAAAATCAGAGGAAGAGCAGTTTTATCATCATGCATTTGTTAAAACTTATAATATTACAGAAACCATACATACATTACATTTGATAGTTGAACTATTAAAAAGGCATTGCCAGAAAAATAACGGTTGTCAAAGCGATGAGCTACGCATAATAAGGTATCACATTGAAAATTTTTACTCAAGAATTACAAAAGTAAATGATCAAATACTTTTGTTGATAAACGAGGTTTTCAATTTGAAACTGAATGATCGTTCGTGTAAATACGACCCAATAATCAAAAAACTAAAGGGTAATGAAGTAATTGAAGACTATCTTCTGCAAATGAAAACAGCTTTTGAAAACATTAGTGATACCAGAAACAAAATTACTCATCGTGAGAAATATGTTGATTTAGATCTTGCCAATATGGGAGCAATGGCATTATTAAATTATTCGATTAATTTAGATTTAAAAAAGTTTGTTGACGAGAAGATTGTATTTTTTGAAAAACTTATCAAAATGTCTTTAAATTGGGCATTTTGGGCTGGTGTCTTATTAGTGAAGCCGTATAATCAGAGGAAAAAAGAATTGAAATATAATCTTAAAGGTAAATGATGTTTATCCATCGAATGAATTATCTCAGATTTGCCAAGTCTGGGAAATGACCGTAAAGTAATTGAGATTAACTTTTGAGGATATTTAAATACAACTAGCACTATGACAGATTTATCATTATTAGAACAGTTATGTTTTAGCACTACTCGAATTGAAACAGAAGATTCTTTCGGCAATAAATACTCTGGTACCGGTTTCTTTTTTGATTTGTCATTTGATGAGGGGAGAAGTATACCATTAATCATTACAAATAAACATGTTGTGCGTAATATGGTAAAAGGTAAATTTAGGTTTACAAAGGCTGATTCTGCAAATAAACCTAATTATACTGATCACTTTACTATTACTTTTGATGTTGACTTTGAAGAAATGTGGACATTTCATCCTGAACCTGATATTGACCTATGTGTCTTAGCTATTCAGCCATTGGTTCGTGCAGCTAAGGCAATGGGGCATACTTTATTCTTTCGCTCGTTAGATAATTCTCTAATACCAAGTAAGGAGCAAATAAAAGAATTAGACGCAGTAGAGGATATATTGATGATCGGTTATCCTAATGGATTGTGGGATTCTGTTAATAATATGCCTATTGTAAGACGAGGAACAACTGCAACGGATGTCAAGCTCAACTATGATGGCAAAAAAGAATTTGTTATTGACGCTGCCTGTTTCCCTGGTTCAAGTGGTTCTCCCGTGTTGATTTGTAACGTTGGTGGTTATGCTGATAAAAAGGGTAATCTTAATTGGGGACACTCTCGTGTTTTTTTATTGGGTGCGCTGTATGCTGGCCCCCAACTGACTGTTACTGGAGAAATCAAAATTGTAAATATTCCTAACATCCAGCAAAAAGCGTTATCAATATCTCATATTCCTAATAATTTGGGATATATAATTAAATCTGAATGTATTTTCGACTTTATCCCCGTAATTAAAAAGAATTTCAATTTATAATTTGATAGATAATAAAAGAACATGTGTAATGCTTTTAAAGTTAGTAGAGAATATTTCTCGAAAGTACTTAGTATAAGAATTTGGCATTAAAAACCCCCAACTGAAGATTAGTCAGTCGGACTTTTTATCTTTAGAGTTCCTAAAGCCAAATAAAAATCTTCTCACATAAGCTTCCTCAACTCTTCCACATCCGGCAAAACATCACTGTATTTTTTTTGGTAATTCCGTAGCCAATTTATAAGTGGAAATACCCATTGATTTTGACGTATCACGAAATGCGTACTCCACAATTTTCTCTTTCTTCGATTTGCAAATAAATCAATGGAATCTTTTCGGATTTTTTCTTCTCATTAAAAATACTCTTTGGGAACAATTTATCACTTCGTGGGGAAAATGTGGGGAAAATTCGGCGTTAAAAAATCCCAACTGATTGATAGTCAGTCGGGAATTTATTTTCTAGTACCCAGAGCCGGGATCGAACCGGCATGGAAGTGAATCCACTGGTGTTTGA
>DAIPML010000003.1:0-17306 GCA_036768735.1 Clostridiales bacterium
TAGAATCGGAACCCGCCACTTATAGAAGTGGGGGTCTTGGTTTTTTGATAAAAAAAGTGACCTTTGCGTTATATACCGCACACAAAGCAGGTCACATTTTTAAGTAAAAATATTATGATTGCTCCCCAGAAAGTCGTGAAACGACTTTTTCCTGCAGGTTTAGCTGCAGGAAGTTGCAGCTCGCTGCAACCTGGTGCAATCGCAATATGGTTATCCAGCCTTCAGAAGAAGGTTGATGAAATTTAAGAAGTCTTAAATTTCATCAGAAAGTCACTTTGTGACTTTCTGGCTGGATAACCATATTATAGTGTCTATAGAGCTGGCACAAGAGCGTATCTTCTCTTCCTTACATTTGGTTTTGCTCCGCATACATCCGGTTATTATCCCAAGGGCTGTTTATGTTTTCGTTTGGGTTTATATAACCATTTTTGTTATACCCAGGCATTATATTATCGTATGATTCAGGTATTTGAGCCGGGTATAAATTTGTCGCATAGTATAAATTGTCATACCCGTAATTCTCAATCATGTCATTTTGATAATACATTGGGTCATAAGCCTGCTCGTAGCAGTGCATTCCCATATTTGCATATCCACACATTCCCATGTTTGTATTTTCGTACATTCCCATATTTGCGTTTCCGTACATTCCCTGGTTCATATTCATGTAGTTATTGGTTTCTTGCTGATGCGGACAATATGGGCATTGAGTTCTTATGGGGCATGCATCTCTATATGCACATCCTTGGCTGCAAAAATATCCTTGTTGCGGATTATTATAATAGACATTCATATTGGGCACTCCTCATTTATTTAATTTTCATTATTATATTATGTAGACATATCATTGGGTGTGCCCACATCCCAAACAACTTTCTCTTTTCTTTTTATCATTTCATCAATCCTTTGGATATACTGCTCAACATTTTTTACATTAAAAATTCTTTGAATACTGTTATCAGAATGAATAATTTTTGTTACTCCTCCCACACCGAGTGCAACAATGCTTTGAACCTCTTCCATCATAAGGATGTTATAAATTCCTTCAAAGCCTGTTTTTGCGTATCCTACATTTTCGAGATTAGCAAGAATGTTTTTTTGCCTGTATAAATAATAAGGCTTCATTTTCATATCACGAGTTATAGACATGGCAGCTTCTATCATCTCTAAAACTTCCTCATCCCCGGTTATGTTAAAGCCCTGCTTGTTCTCATATAGTCTTGAAGCCCTTTTTACCGCCATGGTATGCACAGTTATGCTTTCAGGGTCAAGTAATCTGACCTTTTCAATGGTATTATAAAAATCACAAGGTGATTCACCGGGTAATCCTGCAATTAAATCCATATTAATGTTATGAAAGTTTTCCTCCCTGGCCATATAAAAGGTTTGCACAATCTGCTCAGGAGTGTGGTTTCTTCCGATAAGCCTTAATGTTTCATTCTTCATTGTTTGAGGATTTATGCTTATTCTGCCGATTCCGGCATTTTTCATAGTTCTAAGCTTTTCACGACTAATGGTGTCAGGACGACCGGCCTCAACCGTATACTCTCTTAAGTTATTCAGTGGAAGGCAGGGAACAATATCATTAAGGAGCCTGTTAAAATCATCGTCTGATACCGCGGTAGGCGTTCCCCCACCAATATAAACAGTGTCAATTTTAATATCTTGATTTTTAGCCCATTGAGCTATCCATTCAATTTCTTTTTTCAAAGCACTAAGATAATCAGGAACAAGATAACCATATCGCTCTGATGAAAAAGAAGAAAACGAACAATAAAGGCATCTGCTTATGCAAAAAGGAATACCAATATATAGACTTATGAAATTTTTTCCTTTTTTAAGAAAACTTCTATTGTTTATAGCAACATCAATAACCAAAGCTGCTTTTTTGTCAGATAACTTATAATATTTTCTAAGCTTATTATTTATTTCATCAATAGAGATGCCTTTATCCATCAGGCTATGAACGATTTTTACAGGACGTATTCCTGTTAATATACCCCATGGTAGATTTTTTCCTGTATATATGCTCAATGCTTCATATATCAGCACCTTCAATAGCATTTTAAATTCTTTTGGCTGTTTGTAATTTGCATCGGTTGACATTGTTTTGTTGTACAATGACTTCCGATTAACGTTTAAATTGACTGTTATAGTGTAATTTTGCTGTTCTTTATTAATGCAGCATGATAAAACCGGATCTGTTAAGTGTGATCCGGTGGAATTGTCAGAAAAGCAAAACTCATTCTCCTGTACAAAAAGTTTAATCAGTTCGAATGCCTCTACCCTATATTCTTGATCAAGCTTAATAAAAATCATAATATCTCCTTGGAGTTAGGATGGCAAATTTAAAAGTGGCTTTCCCACTTTTTTCGAAAAAATATCATAATTCATTACGACTGATGCTCCAATTCTGAACAACAATCAAAACCAGCAAAGGAGCGTAACGGATTCAATATGAAGCGAAAAATCTTTACTTTTGTGGCTTCCTGAAATACGGATTATGTCTTTTCTCATGACCTATTGTTGTGGCATCACCATGCCCTGGGTATACAACAGTTTCATCGGGAAGAGCATACAACTTACCTTCAATTGAATTTTTTATATCGGAAGACAAACCGCCGGGAAAATCTGTTCTTCCAATAGTTTCTTTGAAAAGAGTGTCTCCTGTAAAAATATTATTTTCAACGAGTATGCAAATACCGCCTTTCGTATGCCCGGGTGTGTGTATAATTTTATATTTCAGACCTCCACATTCCAAAAGCTCACCGTCTTTTAAGAGGATATCGGCTGGCTTGAATGATGCACTGCCCCTTATAGGGAAAAGCGCCATGCCATTTAGTTTCGGATCTGAAAGACATTCTGAATCCATTTCATGTATACAAACTTTTGCTCCTGTTTTCTCTCTAATGGAATCTATAAAATATATATGATCAAAATGACCGTGAGTCAGAATAATATATTTTATTTTTACGGAATGCTTATCTAACACTGCCATGAGCTTTTCAGCTGAACAACCGCAGTCAATAACAACTCCTTCGCCATTTTGAGCCACAATATAGACATTAGACTCTACAAGATTATTTGGAATACATTCGATTAACATAGTTGATCTCCCTTACGTATTATTAATTATCTTAATGATTTCCTAGATCATAATTTCCTACATCATATTCAATGAGCGTTTGCGCGAATTGTGCGCTAATGCAGGCGCGTACACACCGGAACATGCCATAAGCCTCGACCCGTTATATGCGAGTGCTAAAGCACCTTCCTTACGCATTTTGTGTGCAACTCGATGCGGGCATTTTTATAAATATCATGATTGCTTATATTAAAAAATCATCAGTTTTCAAAAAAGTTTATTGCTGTCTAACAGTATTGTAACCGGTCCGTCATTGTGAATCTCAAGCTGCATTTCCGCCTGAAATATGCCCGTTTCGACCTTAATCGGGTATTTTCCCTTTATATATTTGACAAACTCCTTATATAGCCTATCAGCGTAATCAGGGGGTGCAGCATTTGTAAAGCTGGGACGTTTCCCTTTCCGGCAGTCACCAAATAAAGTAAACTGGGAAACAACTAAAAGCTCTCCACCTACATCTAAAGCAGATAGATTCATTTTTCCTGAAGCATCTTCAAATATTCTTAAATTAACTATCTTTTCTGCCATGTACTCCAAATCCTTTGAAGTGTCATTTTTATCGACTCCCAGTAATACAGTTAAACCTTTATTTATACTACCGACTATTTTATTATCAACAATCACACATGATTGGTTTACTCTTTGAATTACTGCACGCATAGCGTTCTCCTTGTAATGATTATTACTTCTTGTTTTCTATTATTGCTTTTTTTTATTGTTTTTGAATTTAGTTGTTATTTATTATGTTGATATCTTTTGTTATTGCTATTATCCTTAACTGTCATCATTACACGCGTTATTGTTATTATATCATGATTTCGAAGAAATCATGATATAATTGCGCATGTGCGTTTCTGCCTTTGGCAGAAAATATCGCACGCGCATCAATTCCGCCGGAGGCATATAATATCCTCACTTGTGAGGTTATTATATCTTAATCTTTTATTACTTTTTATTCCTGTTTATTTCAAAGACACCTTGGACGCGTCTGATTCTGTTTATAATTTTTTCAAGCTGATCTGTGTCGGTAATCTCGACAGTAATGTTCATAATAGCAACTCTATCTTTTGAAGTTCTTGCATTGATTGCCTTTAATGGTACGTTAAGATCCCCTATAACATTTGTAAGCTCCAATAAAAGCTGAGTTCGATCATAAGCCTTAATTGATAATTCTGCCTGGTATGCTGCTGATTTACCTTTATACCAGCTAACCTCAATAAGCCTCGTATCACCATCAATGGCGTTAATAACATTTATACAATCGCTGCGATGAACTGAAACGCCACGCCCTCTTGTTATATAACCCACAATTTTGTCACCCGGTACCGGATTACAGCATTTTGAAAGCCTAACAAGGCAATTGTCAACGCCTTTAACATTAACACCGCTCTCAGGCTTTTGAGGTTGTTTTTTCTTAACCGGTTTTTCCTTGTCTGTCTCAAGAAGAAGCTTCTTTTGCTCTTCCGGGGGGAGAGTCTTTCTGTATTCTTCCTTAAGTCTTGATATAACCTTTCGTGCGGATATTCCATCAAGACCTATTGCTGCATAAACATCATCTAAGCTGTGTAAATTATATTTTTTTAAGGCGGGCTCAAGAAAGTCTGATTTTAATAATTGCTGCGGGCTTATCCCCTGCTTTTTAAATTCCCGTTCAAGAATATCTTTGCCGCGTTCAATGTTTTCTTCGCGTCTTTCCTTTTTAAACCATTGATTAATCTTACTCCTGGCTTGAGAGGTTTTAGCCTTTTTAAGCCAATCCCTGCTGGGGCCTTTACTTGCTGACGAGGTAATTATTTCTACAATGTCACCGTTATTCAACTCATATTCCAGTGTTACAATTCTGCCGTTTACCTTTGCACCAATCATTCTGTTCCCAATTGCACTATGAATGGAATATGCAAAATCAATCGGTGTGGAGCCTGCCTTAAGAGATTTTACATCGCCCTTTGGAGTGAAAACAAACACCTCATCTGTAAACAAGTCAATCTTGAGGTTCTCCATGAACTCATCCGGATCCGGCGTTTCATTCTGCCAATCAAGAAGCTGTCTTAGCCAGGTTAATTTGCCATCAAGCTCATTGTCTTGCCTTCCTCCCTCTTTATATTTCCAGTGGGCGGCAATTCCAACTTCTGCTATTCTATGCATCTCCCAAGTCCGAATCTGCACCTCAAAAGGAATTCCTTCAGGACCTATTAGCGTGGAATGCAAGGACTGATACATATTGGGTTTTGGCATTGATATATAATCCTTAAAACGACCGGGTATTGGTTTATATTGTTCATGGACAAGACCAAGTACAGCATAGCAGTCCTTAACTGTTTCCACAATAACACGAATAGCAAACAGGTCGTATATCTGATCAATATCCTTGTTCTGTCTGAGCATTTTATTATATATGCTATATAAGTGCTTGGGGCGACCGTCTATATGTGTCTTTATACCCAGCTCAACTGCTTTTTCGGACACTGTTTCCATGATTCGAGAAATGTAATCCTCGCGTTCTTTACGCCTTTTAGATATCTTTTCAACAAGCTCATAATATTCTTTTTCGTTTAGGTATCGGAAGCTGAGATCCTCAAGCTCCCACTTGATTTTATATATTCCAAGCCTATGTGCGAGAGGTGCATAGATATCCAAAGTTTCTCTTGCTATCTCGATTTGTTTTTCTTTGGGTTTAAACTTGAGGGTTCTCATATTATGAAGACGATCAGCCAGCTTTATAATAATAACTCTTATATCTTTCGACATGGCGAGGAACATTTTACGGAAGTTTTCAGCTTGAATTTCCTGCTTGTTCGTATAAGGAATTTTGGCAAGCTTTGTAACACCGTCCACAAGATTTGCTACTTCTTCGCCAAAATTTTTTAATGTGAATTCATATGTGAAGGAGGAGTCCTCCACCGTGTCATGCAGCATCCCAGCAGCAATTGCGGTTGAATCCATTTCCATATCAGCAAGAATACAAGCCACTTCAAGAGGGTGAGTGACAAAAGGCTCTCCGGAGTTTCTTTTTTGTCCGTCATGAGCTTTCATAGCAAACTCATGAGCCTTATCAAGAAGCTCTCTGTTATATTCTTTTCCGAGGGAATCAAGCTTTGCTATCAGTTTTTGATAATGTTCAACCATAAGCCACCGTTGTTATTCTTCTATCACCTGTTCCACCGACTGTAAAAATGAATACAGCATTGAGTTATCAAGGGATGCTTTTTCAATTACATCCGGAACATTTAAGCAATATTCTCCGCTGTCTGTGTAAGAAAACCTAATGATATCCAGTTCATCAAAAATGAATAGACCCGACATCAGCTTAAAGTAGTTCAGCCAGACCCCATTCCGGCTTATTTCATCAGCCATACGGAAAATGCCTGTTTTATTTAAATTGCGGTTACCACATATCTTAAGATGCTTGTATAACACTGCAAGCTCATCTCTTGTTAACCTTACATCTTCAAACTTTAGCTTTTTATTATTTATACCATTATAAAGCCATTCTTCATTATAATCAAGACATTCAACCTTTTCAGCTGCTTCAAGTAGTATTTTGTTTCTTTTTATCTGGTTTGAAGGTTTTCTTAAGGCTTTTATAATAAGCTGTACATTCCTGTTTCCTCTAAATTCATTAATACCGATTGTAAAAACAAGGTCAATCTTATCCTGCAGATCGATAAAATTGTCCATTTCACCCATACGAAATGCCACAGCCTGAACAGACTGTTGGCTTGTCCCCAAAATAAGCTTTAAATGTTCTCCAGTTGCGCCCATACGCTTTTTTTCGACAACAGGAACTTGACTCATTAAAAAAACCGGATTTTCGTTTTCTTCGCCAAACGGAGCCATAGCCAGTATTGCTTCAGCAGATTTTATACTTATTTCATCAATAAATGTCTCTGCATCTATTTTTATAAGAGGCAAGCTAACATTATCAGGTAAAATATTCTCAGCATATTCATTGATCATTTCACTGAAGCGCTTTACATTTTCCGCCTTTATTGTAAGGCCTCCTGCTTTTTCATGTCCGCCATATCTCTCTAACAACCCGCTGCAATATTCCATACCCGAATATATGTTAAACCCATCAATGCCTCGTGCGGAGCCGGTAGCATATTCTTCTGAGACAGATACAACAAAGCAGGGTTTGTTGTATCGCTCAACCAGCATGGAGGCAACAATACCGATTACGCCATTATGCCAATCAACACCTGTCACAACAATAATCTTTTGATTATTATATTCTAAATCACCGTCAATCGTCTCTATGGCCTTTTCAAAAACATCCTCTTGGATTTTCTGGCGCTTTATGTTTTCCTGATTAAGCTCTTTTGCTAATACTCCGGCTTCTTCTGAATCCTTTGCTGAAAAAAGCTTTACACCCCTTGATGCATCTCCCATTCTTCCAGCTGCATTTATTCTTGGAGCAATTAAAAATGCAAGCTTCCATGAATCTACCCCGTTGTTTTTTGGATCAGATATTCTAAGAAGTGCTTCAATCCCTAAGTTTGGACGCCTTTGTATTTTATTAATGCCCGCCCATGTTATAATTCTGTTTTCATCGGTTAAGCTAACAATATCAGCAATTGTCCCAAGTGCGGCAAGATCAACATATTCAAAATATTTATTTCCTAAATCAAGATGCTCACACAATGCCTGCACGAGCTTAAATGCGATACCTGCACCACAAAGCTTTGAAAATGGGTATTTGCTGGTTTGAAGATGAGGATCAATCACTGCTAAAGCATTGGGGATATTTTCCGGGTCAGGCTGATGATGATCGGTAATAATGACATCCATATTTCTGTTTTGGAGTGTTATTCCGGATTTTATCTGCTCAAGTCTATCTTTTGCAGAAATACCGCAATCAACAGTGATCATAAGATCGAATGAGTTTTTAACAAGAAAATCAACGGCTTCCGAAGATATACCATAGCCTTCATCAATCCGGTCAGGTATATAGAAAGACACATCGTTAATTATAGTTTTTAAAAAAAGAAAAAGGATGGAGGTGGCTGTAATTCCGTCCACATCATAATCACCGTATATAATTATACTCTCGCCTTTTTCCTTTGCTTCTATTATCCTGTCTACAGCCTTTTTCATGTCAGGAAGCAGCATGGGATTATGAAGATGCTTTATAGATGGTTTTAAAAAAGCTTTTATCTCCTCAAGGTCATTAAACCCTCTTTTTTTAAGAACTTTCGATAATAATGGTGGTAGACCTATTTGTTCGTGAAAAGTTTTTGTGTTCTCTTGATTAGAGCTTATTTCTTCCCAACATGCACTATTTCCAAGATAAAAATCCTCTGTCATATTTCCCCCTATTAAAAACAAAATTATGTTAATGTTAGTAGTGTTGAGACGCTGATACCAGCACGCTGAGATATGATATCACACCGTCGTCGGTAGCCTGCTGTGCAGGCAAGCATCCAATAAAGGTGCGTACCTAAGGAGCGTACCTAAGGAGCGTACCAACCGGAACGCTCCCCCAAGAAGGATAACCCCAGTCACTGGAACGCACCCCCAAGAAGGATAGCCCTAAAATAAGGATAGCCCTAAAATATTGCGGGAAAGCTGAGTCATTAATCTAAAAAACATCCTATGTGAAAAGCCCGAAGGCTTTTACTTCGGGCTTTTAGGATTCCAAAATTCTTCTTATCAGGGAATTTACCTTGCTGCCATCAGCTTTCCCTTTCACTTTTGGAAGGATGACCTTCATGACTTTTCCAATATCTCTAATGGTTGTAGCACCAACCTCATTTATAGTGCTCCGGACAAGTTCCTCTAATTCATTATCAGGCATTTGTTCTGGCATATACTGGGAAAGAACTTCAATTTCCCGGTTTATATTGTCAACAAGATCCTGGCGTCCGCTTCTGATAAAATCAGGAAGTGAGTCTTTACGTCTTTTCAGTTCGCGGGCAACCACATCAATTACATCGGCGTCATCAAGGACTATTTTTTGATCCTTTTCCACTTGAAGGATTGCAGCTCGTACCATTTGAACTGTGTTTTTTCTAATGGTGTCTTTTTCCTTCATAGCGGTTTTTAAATCATTTGCTAAGGTTTCTTTAAGGGACATATTACACCTCCCTTATTAAAAATTCCTCACTTCGGATGTAATCCGATATTCAAGCACTCCTGACAGGCACGCTCCTTTTGAGCGCACCATTTATTTTGTCTTTCTCTTTCTTGCAGCCTCAGATTTCTTTTTACGCTTTACACTGGGCTTCAGGTAATGCTCTCTTTTTCTGACTTCAGCAAGAACACCTGATTTTGCGCATTGACGTTTAAATCTCCTAAGCGCACTATCTAGGGATTCATTCTCTTTTACTCTGATTTCGGACACATCTTTCCCTCCCCTCTGTACCTTACAGTCGTGCCGGGGAATTCATTCCGTCATACAGGACTAAACAAGCTCCTGAATGAAGCACATATATTATTATATAATAGGGCTGCAAACTCCGTCAACACATTTTAAATATTCGTTCGCTTGCCGCCTGTAAAACAAGTGACTGTTTTGGCTAATCTTAAATTATTTTTTCATTAAACTCCGCACCACCAAGCAAATGGTAATGCAGATGTGGTACGGTTTGTCCGCCATTTTTCCCGCAGTTTACAATTACGCGATAACCATCGGAATTAATTTTCATTATTTTTGCTACTTCCTGTATAGCAAAATGAATTTTCATTACAAGATCCATGTTTTCATCATTTAAAGCCTCCAAGTTTTCAATATGGAGCTTCGGAACAATCAGCACATGTACAGGTGCTGCAGGATGAATATCTTGGAATGCAACAATATGATCGTTTTCGTAGACCTTCTTGGAAGGAATAGTCCCGTCAATGATTTTACAAAATATACAATCTGCCATAAAAACACTCCTTATTCTTCTAATGATTTAATTACTTCCCTTAAAGTCGTGAAATAACTTTTCTCCGCTGATTTGTCTGCAGGAAGTAATGTACCATAATGTCTGTGCTTACGTAGTAAACTATAATTGCAAAGTTGTAAAAGGTTCGTATGTTCTTTCTTAACAATTCTAAAACAACAGAATCAATCATAACACACCGCACATTACTATCATGCTACCATACTATCATTATACTGCAAGCGTAGCCTTAACTCTTTCAATTGCAATTTCAAGAGCCTTATCAATCCCGTTTATGTTTTTTCCACCCGCTTGAGCCATATCAGGTCTTCCGCCGCCACCTCCACCTGCTGCCTTTGCTGCTTCTCCAATAATTTTTCCGCAGTGGACTCCCTTAGCGACCGCTTCTTTAGTGGCTGAGACTATTATATTAACCTTATTGTCAAGCCCTGAAGCTAAAACAACTACAGACGCTCCCAGCTTATTTTTTAGTAAATCTGCAGTATTTCTAAGACCGTTCATATCAAGCTGATCCATTCTTGCTGCCAAAAGCTTAATACCCGAGATATCCATAGCATCTTTAAAAACATCGTCAAGTGAATCATTAGCCATTTTAAGCTTAACATCCTCAAGCTCTTTTTTTGTGCTCTTTAGCTCTTCTGTAAGAGCTGTAATTTTATGTGCTGCTTCCTCCGGGCTTGATTTAATAACATCCGACACTTCATTAAGAAGCCTTTCACGTTCCTTATACCATAAAAGCGCACCGATACCGGTAACCGCTTCAATGCGTCGTACACCTGCAGCAATCCCATTTTCGCTTACTATTTTTATAAGCCCTGCTTCACCGGATGCTTTAAGATGTGTGCCCCCGCAAAGCTCTTTGCTATAGTCGCCAACAGTTACCACACGAACAGTATCTCCGTATTTTTCACCAAAAAGAGCCATGGCCCCTTCCTTTTTTGCTTCATCCACTGTCATTTCACGTGTTACAACAGGCAAGTCGGACAGAATCACTTCATTAACCTGTTGCTCCACAGACTCAATTTGCTCAGTACTCATAGCAGAAAAATGTGTAAAGTCAAAACGCAATCTTTCGTGGGAAACCATTGAACCTGCTTGATTAACATGATCACCCAGGACATTTTTCAAAGCTCTATGAAGAATATGGGTTGCTGTATGATTTCTTGCGGTACTTTTTCTATTTTTAAAATCTATTTTTGCAATAACCTCATCATTAACTTGAACCATACCGGATTCTATACTACCAACATGAAGATACTTGCCATCTGCTGTTTTTTTGCAGTTTAGAACTTTCATTTCGAAATTCTCCCCGGTTATAACGCCACTATCTCCCGTCTGCCCTCCGCTTTCAGCATAGAATGGGGTTTTATCAAGCACAAGAACAGCCTCGTCACCCTGTGATGCCGCATCAACAAGCTTTCCATCAATAATTATAAACTGAACCCTCGATTGTGACTCATAATCCGTATAACCGGAAAATTCGGTTGTTATAAGCTTATGCTCTCCTGTGAAAATGTCTTTTTCCCATGCAGAGCTTTCTTTTTTAAAATGGGCGTCCCTTGCTTTTTCTTTTTGCTTTTTCATTTCTTCATGAAAGCCTTCTTCATCGATTTCCATACCATTTTCCTGGGCAATCTCTCTTGTCAGATCAAATGGGAAACCATATGTGTCATGAAGCTTAAAAATTATGCTGCCTGTGAGAATATTTTTTCCGTCATTCTTTAGTTCTGATATATAACTCTCCAGTATGCTTGTTCCCTGATCTACTGTTGTATAAAACTTTTCTTCCTCAATTGAAATGACCTTTTTAATGTAATCACGCTTTTCTTCCATATGTGGATAAGCGCACATTGACGTGTCGATAACCGTATCGACAAGCTTTGAAAGGAACATATCTTTAACGCCTAAAAGCCTTCCATGCCTTGCAGCACGTCTTATTAAACGTCTCAGAACATATCCCCTGCCCTCGTTTGATGGGAGTACACCATCTGATACCATCATTGAAGCGCTTCTTACGTGGTCTGTGATGACGCGTATGGATACATCACGCATGTGTTGTTTTCCGTATTCTACTCCTGAAATCCTGCAGACATGCTCCAGTACATTTCGGATTGTGTCCACTTCAAAGATATTATCAACCTGTTGAACGACACATGCTAATCGTTCCAACCCCATTCCTGTATCAATATTCTTGCTTTTAAGTGGTAAATATGTCATGTCAGCTTGACGATCGTACTGAGTAAACACCAGGTTCCATACCTCAATATACCTGTCACAATCGCATCCGACGGTACACCCTTCCTTGCCGCAACCTTTATCTTCTCCACGATCATAGTGTATTTCAGAGCAAGGCCCACAAGGTCCGGTTCCATGCTCCCAGAAATTGTCTTCCTTTCCCAATCGGAATATTCTGTTTTCAGGAAGTCCTACATCCTTATGCCATATATCATAGGCTTCATCATCATCGAGATATACTGTAACATAGAGCTTATCTTCAGGGATTTCAAGCACCTGCGTAAAAAACTCCCATGCCCAGGGAATTGCTTCTTTTTTAAAATAATCTCCAAAAGAAAAATTGCCGAGCATTTCAAAAAATGTACCGTGACGGGAAGTTATTCCTACGTTATCTATGTCCGGCGTGCGGATACATTTTTGACAGGTTGTAATACGTTTTGACGGAGGAATCTCCTGCCCTGTAAAATACGGCTTCAACGGAGTCATACCTGCATTTATCAATAAGATACTGGGATCATTTTTCGGAACCAACGGAAAGCTGGATAGCCTTAAATGGTCCTTGCTTTCAAAAAAGGAAAGAAATTTTTCCCGTAATTCATTTAAACCAAACTTTTGCATATTAAGCCCTCACCCCTATATCGTAAAATACTAATGAAATACTAAGTAACTCAAGCTTCCCACAGTGTACGGATTATCGTTTTTGCAGTGTATTTTTTGCAGTATATGGGTTATACTTTTTGAGTAACGAAATAGTTGCTATCCTTTTGATAACAACCATTTCTTGCTTGTATTTAATCAAGTATACTAAAATCAATTGAATTGAGTCAAGTCCTTTTCCTTCAAATACTTTATACTACACTGTAAATGGTATTACAACAGCTTATTCCAATTCCAGTTTATATCATTGGTGCGTCTACCCTGACACAATTTTGAAAATTCGTTTGAATAGTATTTTAAGCATTGCCACCAGTGGAACACTGAACATCATCCCTAAAATACCAAAAAGACGCCCACCCGCAATCACCGCCATTATGGTCGTAACAGGATGGAGCCCTAACTTCCCTTTCATGATTCGGGGAGATAAAATTATATTATCGATTTGCTGTGCTATTACAAACACGACTACAGTCCAAAATGCTTTCCACGGAGAAATTGTTAGAGCTACTGCCAATGCAGGTATTGCCCCGATGTATGGTCCAAAGTATGGTATAATATTCGAAATGCCTCCGATAAAGCCCAAAATCAGAGCATATTGCATTCCTATAAGATAAAGTCCGGTGGTTTCGATTGCAGCTATTATTACGGCAATTAACATCTGCCCTTGTATAAAACGCAGTACAACCCTGTGAATATCACGAAAAAAACATACCATATCGTCTCTGCATATAGTCGGAAAAAAATGCTTTATTCCCTCTTTAATTTGTTCTTTATCACGTAATATATAAAAAGACAGTATCCAACCAACCATTACATCAAATATAAAAGATATTTTTCTGGGGATATTGGAAATAAAATTGTAGATTTCTTCCATTATTACGCTTTGCAGCTTCATAAAGTTATTGTCCAGCTCATGTAATATATCCTGTTGCCAAACTGATGGTACATTTGTTTCAATGAACGAAAGCACATAATTTAATAAAGTATTGAATACTCCGGGTATGAAGCTTGTTAGACCCTTTATATTATCAACTAACAATGGGACTACACAAAGTAAGGTTACGATAATAATGAGAAAACTAATTAAAAATGATAATATAATACTCATAGTCCTTGATATTTTTAATTTATCTGCAGATTCAACGATTGGAAGTTCTATATAGGCAATTACAACTCCAAGCCCCAAAGGAAGCATTGCTTGAACAAGTCTTTTTCCAAAAAAAAATACAAATAATAGAATCCCTATAATAAGACCTGAAAGTATGCTTATTCGAATCCACTTACCTGCTGTTCTCATAAAGCACCTCCAAAAGTCTACACTACTATAACGAGGCTCAGATGAGCCCTGCCCTCTTCGCAACCAATCTCGCTGAAATGGCTGGTCGCAAACTCCGTTTGCTGCTCGCCCATGCAACCTGGGTGTGTTGTAAATATAGTGCTACGCCAAACACACTTTGCAAAAAACGGATCAAGCAATTTCTTCTGTTATTTTAACAGGTATATGTACCTTTTCTCAAACCTTAGCAGGTATGCTTATTGAGAAAAGGATTTAAAAGGGAAGATTGCATGCCCACTGCGAGTTGTGTTTGCACGTGGTCAGCATTTTAACATAATTTTAAAATTCAGCCTAAAACATATCTCCTATATCAGATATCATACGCATGGATTTTTTGTATACATTTTTGCCGATACGCATCATGCGTTTCCTTGTCTTGTTTACATTAATATCCTTATTAATAATCATAGACATTGTAGCACCTACTATTCCGCCCAGTACTATTCCACTTGTAAAACCATTTTTCATATCAAATCCTCCTATTTTTTCATTAAATACTTGTTTATTTATTTATTTCAAGCCAGTTTTTTAGTCCTTTATTTAATACAGTAATCTCATCGCATGTATCTTTATCAACACTTATTAACTCACGCGAGAATTCTACATGACCTAAAACCGGCATTTTTTTTCTGCCAAACCATATATCCTCAAGAATGCTTTCAGATATAATAATTTCTTTAATAACCCCATTACCGGGATCAAATGCTATGTCCGCTACTCTTCCAATAAATTTACCTTTTTCATCTATAACCGGATTGTTTATTAATCCCTCTGAAAAAATAACCTTTTTTCTAATTCCCTTTGTAAGTGTTTTTATGCATGTTAGATCTTTCAGATAAACTAAATTACGTTCTATTTCTTTAATCTGCAAAAAGGAAAAATAACGGGGTCGAATGTCCTGATTTCTTTTTTCCAGTAAGAATCCCGTAATTGATTTTTTATCCGGTTCGAGCATAATATCTTCTATATGCCCAACTTTCTTATCTTCAATGTAAACTGTCGCACCAGCTGATTCAGACCAATAAAGCATATAGTCTCCTTTTAACGAGGTTCAGATGTCTCCCATCTCATCGCATATTTTCAACCATTCCGGTTGAAAAATGCTTGGTGGCGGGTACCTATTTCTCACAACAGGCGGTGTACCAAAACATTACAGAGCGCTCAATCAGAACATTCCGTTATTTTAATAAATGCTCGTAAGCTTATTATTTCATGAAACACATAAAAGAATTCGTGTTTTTCTGTTTGACTAAATTTACATATTATTTTAAAATGGACGTTGTAAACATAATTTTGTTATTACCCAAAAAGTCACAAAGTGATTTTTTGATTAAACTTAAGATATCTTAAATTTAATCAGCTTTCGAAAGAACGTAGTATAAAGCTTTTGAAAAAAAGTTGTATAGCCATATTGTGATTGCACTAGGTTACAGCTTGCTGTAACTTCCTGAAGGTTTACCTGCAGGAAAAAGTCGTTTTACGACTTTCTAGGAAGCTATCATAATATGATTTTTATTTAACAGCAGTAACTTAAATATCGTTGAATAAATAAGAGTACAAACATTAAATAATATTGGAGGCTTACATATGATAGAAAAATTTAGAAACGAGCTTGGTATTGACATCTCTTCCATATTAATTCCCGCACAGGGTATTAGGCCTGAAAAGTGGGCTGTTGTAGCCTGTGATCAATATACATCAGAGCCTTTATATTGGGAAAAGGTTAAGGATTTCACTAACGGTGTTCCTTCAACCTATCATTTGATTTTTCCCGAGGTTTATCTTGAAAAAGAAAATTCTGTTGAAAAACAAAATAGAATAGAAAACATTAATAATGCCATGTGCAGCTATATTGATAATAATTATTTCTCTGAAGTTAAAAATTCAATGATTTATATTGAAAGAAAAACTTCCGCAGGAAAAGTCCGCAAAGGTCTTGTTTTTGCTATCGATCTGGAAAATTATGATTTCTCTAAAGGCTCTCAAAGCCTGATTCGAGCCACTGAAGGAACGATTATGGATCGTCTGCCCCCGAGAATTCGCATCCGCGAAAATGCTTGCCTTGAGCTGCCTCACATTATGCTCCTTATTGATGACAGAGATTATGGAACAATTGAAAACCTGTCAAAGGCTAAAGACAAAATGAAGCATCTCTATTCGTTTAGTTTGATGATGAACAGCGGCTATCTTGACGGGTATCAAGTAAATGATGAGGAGCTGCTTACAAATATTTTTGAAAGCTTAAGAAAGCTTAAATCGAAAAAGGATTTTTCAAAAAAATATGGGGTTGGCGATCAACTTAGCCCGCTTCTTTTCGCTGTAGGCGATGGCAATCATTCGCTGGCTACTGCTAAATCATGCTGGAATCAGTTAAAAATGACTCTAACCGATGAGGAAAAGCAGACACATCCTGCAAGGTTTGCTCTTATAGAGCTTGTTAATGTACATGATCCTGCTTTAGAATTTGAGCCAATACACCGTCTGCTATTTAATATCAAAGCATCCGATGTTCTGTCATCTTTTATTAAGCATTATACAGATAAAGGTTTAAAGTGCGGGTTTGAATATACAGCGGGTTTAAATAGCATTCCGGAAAACAATTCCTCTATGCATGTTATTCCATTTATACATAATAACAAAACAGGTTATGTTTGGGTGGGAGAGCCTTCATTTACGCTCGATGTAGCTACACTGCAAAGCTTTTTGGATAATTACTTGAAAGAAAATAGCGGAGCCGAACTGGATTATGTACACGGAGAATCCATAGTTAGTGAATTGGGTGGAAAAGATGGTAATATGGGCTTTTTGCTCTCCCCTATGGATAAAAATGATTTGTTTAAAACAGTTATCGTTGATGGAACCCTCCCAAGAAAAACTTTTTCTATGGGAGAGGCCGATGAAAAGCGTTTTTACATGGAATGCAGAAGCCTGCGATAGGACGGAGGTCCATCTAAGCCTCGTTATAAGTTATCTGGTTAGCACAGAAACATCGTACTCTATTTTCTGTACCCCTCAATGTGCAGGCAGCGATATTTTTTGGATAAATAAT
>DAIPML010000003.1:17406-45021 GCA_036768735.1 Clostridiales bacterium
ATTACAGGAATCGGTCCCTTAATTCTTCCATAATTCTTTTTTCCAGTCTTGACACCTGCACTTGAGATATACCCATTCTCTCTGCTACCATCTGCTGTGTTTCCTCTTTAAAATACCTTAGGAAAACTATTTCTCTTGATCTGTTGTCAAGTTTCTGCAGGGCATTGCTAAGAGAAAGGCGGTCAACTACTATAGATTCACCCTCTTTTTCATCTGCAATCAGCAGATCAACCAGATATGTCGGATTCTGGTCATTATCTCCTATTGTCTTGTATAGTGATTCTGTTTGATATCCTGCTTCTAACGCCTGTGCAAGTTCTTCCGGTTCTACATCAAGCTTTTGGGCAAGTTCAGAAACAGTAGGGTTCCGTCCGCTCTCTTTTTCTATAGACTCTTTTAGTATATAAGCCTTTTGAGCAAGCTCCTTTAAGGATCTGCTAACCTTGATCATCCCATCGTCTCTCAGGTAGCGTTTTATTTCTCCCATAATCATTGGAACTGCATAGGTTGAAAACCGGACCTGAAAGCCCGGATCAAACTTTTTTATTGATTTAATTAGACCGATGCATCCAACCTGAAACAAATCCTCTGTTTCAGCATTGCGGCCTGTAAATCGTTTGACTATACTCCAAACCAAACCGATGTTTTCCTGAACCAGAGTATCCTGCGCTGTCGAATCACCCTTTTGCGCCTTCTCCAACAGAGTTAGAGTTCTTTGATCAATACCTTTTACTTCTATCATATTATCATTCACAAGAAAAACTCCTGTTCTTTTGCTGTGAAAACTTTTTTGTCATAATAACAGTAGTACCTTCCCCCTTAGTTGACATTACATCCAAGCTGTCCATAAAGCTTTCCATAACCGAGAAACCCATGCCTGATCTTTCTAACTCCGGCTTGGAGGTGTATGTCGGAATCCTTGCTTTTTCAATATCATCAATACCAATTCCCTTGTCTTGAACTCTAACCTCAATGCTGTCGGAAAACAAACGACATTCCATATATATGATACCTTCATTCTGCTCATAACCATGAATTATGGAGTTTGTAACAGCCTCTGATACCGCTGTTTTCAGATCTGCCAGCTCTTCCAATGTCGGATCCAGCTGCGCTGCAAATGCTGAAACTACCACCCTTGCAAATGCTTCATTAGCTGACTTGCTGTCAAATTGAATTTTTATACTATTTATTGGTTGCATATCAATAACCTCTCAATACAAATTTATGTGTGCTAACATTGCGTTTGTAACAAAATCAGCTTATTTTCATTAATTTTTCTACACCAGACATTCTAAGAATTCTAAGCAATGAAGCGCTGGGGTTTGTTATCTGCATATTCCCTCCAAGGCTCTTTATGCGATGATACCTTCCAACAATAAGCCCTATACCTGAGCTGTCCATAAATGAGACCTCACCCATATCAAGAATAAGCAGCTTGACCGACGTTTTTATAATCTCCATATCAATTGTGTCTCTCACCTTTGTTGCGGTATGATGATCCAGTTCTCCCTTTAAAAAAACAGTGAGAACATTTTTCTCCTGTTTAGTACTTATTACCAATATAATCACTCCATTCTGATGATTATATTATTCTTTATTTCCCGAAAAAATCCTGCTTTTTATTATCTGCTATCTTCTCAAGCTTTCTTAAACGATGGTTTACACCTGATTTCCCCAACGGTGGAGTGAGCATGTTCCCAAGCTCTGAAAAACTTGCTTCCGGAAATTCAAGCCTTAAACGTGCTATTTCCTTGAGGCCTCTAGGCAGGTTTTCAATACCTATGGTATTTTCTATAGATTTTATATGCTCAACCTGCTTTAATGATGCATTAACTGTTTTTCCAAGGTTTGCTGTTTCACAGTTTACAATTCGATTTACCTGATTTCTCACATCTTTTAAAATTCGTATATTCTCCATATTCATCAGGGCTTGGTGAGCTCCTATTACGTTCAGGAAATCTACAATGTCTTGGCCTTCCTTCATGTATACGATTTCATAGCCTTTCCTTGTGAGATGTTTCGGCTTTAAATCAAAAAGCTCCATAAAACTCATATATTCCAGAGCTATTTTTTTATCGGCAAAAGAAAGTTCAAGATGGTAAGCCTTTTCAGGGCTTGTTATTGAACCAACAGCAAGAAATCCGCCTCTTATGTAAGCACGCATACAGCAGCGATCGGTTATCTCATAATCATTATAAATTATTTTTCCTTCATCCAAATTGGCATTGATCCCTATTGAATGAAAAAATTGCTTAAACCCTTCGATACAAAGTATCTTATTAAAATTCAACCTGTATACAACATGCTTCTTAAACCTTGTTGTTTTTTCTCCAAAAATATTAGGCCCCGTTTCAATATAACTTTTAATGCTGCTAAAAATATACCTTGATAATGGTGCGTGCTCAGTAATGAATATAATTGAACTCACATCATGGTATTTTCTAAGCATAAGGCCTGTCCGCAAAATTCCCGCAATCTCTGCTTTCCGGCAGCAGGCTTTTTCATCCGGCAGGCGAATAAGTTCATCTTTAATAGTCGAAGAAAAAGACATAATGCCCCCCCAAAATATTATTTAATTCAACTTTCCCGCAGTGTATGGATTATTAACCTCCTACTCCAGATTCCTTAATACTTTCAGCCTTACTGTTCTATATTATTGTCTTTTAACGGCAGATAATCTTCAACATAAGACCTTAATATTTCAGAAACACTCCACGCCTGCGCACAACAGCCTCTTGGAATTAAAGGTTCATTTCCGTCAAATATTTCTGAAATACTTCCGATGCATGAATCCTTCAAATGATCCTCAAAGGGAAGGAAAAACTCCTTGAGCTTTTTAATAATATTACTATCTCCTTTATAGACTCTGGCATAAGCAGTGATAAACTGCCCTAAAGGCCATGTCCAAACAGTACCCTGATGGTAGGCACCATCACGCATGTATTGGTTTCCAATGTATATTCCCTTATATTCACCGGCTTTTTGATTTAATGTCCTAAGCCCCAAAGCAGTGTATAGCTCGCTGTAAACCGTATCCACAACGCTTTTTGCCATTTCACCCTCTATTACAGGGAATGAAAGGCTGACGGCTAAAACTTGGTTAGGACGAATTTTACCATCCTTTTCTTCATTGTTTATTACATCATATAAACAATTGGAATTCTCATTCCAAAACAATTTTATAAATGATTTCTTTGCTTTTTCCGCAAGTTTGGCATATGTTTCGGTATTTTTACCTGCTTCATTAAGAATATAGTTTATAACCAAAAGGGCATTATACCAAAGTGCGTTTATCTCAACAGCTTTGCCATGCCTTGGAGTGACCACCCAGTTTCCGGCTTTTGCATCCATCCATGTAAGCTGGGTTTCATCATTTCCTGCAGAAATAAGCCCGTCTTTATCCATTTTTATATCAAAATGTGTACCTTCTTTGTAACCGTTTATTATTCTTTTCAACACGGGTAACAGGTTTTTAACGACATAGTTAAGGTCTCCGGTATACTTAATATATTTATAAACAGCCTCAAAATACCAAAGCGCAGCATCAACCGTATTATATGCCGGTTCACCACCTGTGTCGGAAAACACATTTGGTATAAGCCCGTCTTTTTCATAATGTGCAAATGTTGATAATATGTCTCTTGCATCATTAAACCGGTTAGTGGCAAGGGTTAAGCCTGTTAATGAAATCATGGTATCACGACCCCAATCCGTAAACCAGGGATATCCGGCAATGATAGATTTGGAATCTGTAGATTTTCTGTATACAATAAATTTATCCGCAGACAGCGTGAGCTGCTCTCTGAACTTATCAGAATCTAATCCCTTTACTAATACTTTCTGCCTTAATATCTCCTGCTCAATTAAATGTTCACCATCTAATACATCAATTGGGTCACCAATGCTTGCAACAACAGTGATGACTTTTTCTTCATCTGGCTGCAATTCTATTTCGAAAAAACCGGGTATATAATGATCTTCTGTACAGCTTAAGCCTCTTTCATGCTCATATGGATAATCCATACTATAAAAATAGCATTGTTTTTTAAGGACTGCGGCTCCATCTGAACATTCAACCAAAATCTTTTCGCCCATATTATATGGTGTTATTTCTATGCTTTTGCTGCCGATCGCCGCATTAAAAGGCATGTTTTTACTGTATGAGAGATAATGATAATTTCTAAAATTAACAAGAGGAATTAGGCGGATAGTTGTTTTCTTATGGTGATTTTTAATGTGGTAAACAACAGCAACCTGATTCTTCATATGTCTAAGGCAAATTCTTTTACTGATAAAAATTGAACCTACACGATAACGGAACTCAGGAATATATTCATTATGAAACCCTTCAAGGTAATACTCACCATGAGCTGTGTAATCATGGGTTTTAAATGTGCCTAAATGATACTCTTGGTTATCTGTAATAATATCTTCATGTATCTGGGACAGAACTAAAAATCTATCAACAGGCGGTGTAAGAGAGGCAATCAAAAGCCCATGATAACGTCGGGCATTCATCCCTATTATGGTTCCACCGGCAAAGCCTCCGATGCCATTGGTTAACAGCCACTCTTTCTGTATACCTTGTTCTGTTGTTTTCCAATAAGATTTTCCAAAAAACATATTTTACCTTCCTTTTTCATTTTATCAAATTCCTAAGTCCCCCACCGAAGCCCAATGCGTATTTTACTTCGTAAAAACGCGTGATGTTCAGCTTCAGCTGAACGAGTTCACTTTATCCCGCAATAAACATTAAGCACTGCTTTTGCAATCTTATAAGGGTCATGACGAACATATCCCCGTTTTACTTGCAGTAATTCCTGTTCAAAAACCTTTACACCCAGCTTTTTAACCTTTGCTGAGTCTGTTTTTACTGCCGTAGCACCGTCAG
Source organism: Clostridiales bacterium (assembly GCA_036768735.1). GTDB lineage: Bacteria > Bacillota > Clostridia > DSM-8532 > DSM-8532 > JAAYGP01. Next base: position 22,298 of record DAIPML010000003.1, read on the forward strand.
CCTGATACCTTTTATATATTTCATCTGGTATTTTCTGTGTGTTGACAATACACACATCTATAAAACCCTCTGCTTTTGAATGCCGGTAAATTGCCCGTATATGATCATAAACAGTTAATCCTTCTGTTTCCCCGGGTTGGGTCATAATGTTAGAAACATATATCTTTACTGCATTTGACTTAACTATCCTCTCAACCACATGATCAACAAGCAGATTCGGTATAATACTGGTAAAAAGACTTCCAGGTCCCAAAACAATTACCTGAGCATTATCAATCGCGGCCAAAGCACTATCAAGCGGCTTTACATTACTTTTATCCAGATTTATCATTTTTATGCGTCCGGGATGAAATTTATGATGTTCTCCAATGCGGGACTCCCCTTTTATTACAGTTCCATCCTCAAGCTCAGCAACAAGATTAACATTTTCGGAGGTAACGGGCAACACCGTCCCGGTAACAGCCAATACCTCGCTCATAGTTCTGACCGCAGCCTCAAAATCCTCACTAATTCCTGCCATTGCAGCAAGAAAAAGATTGCCAAAGGATTGCCCCTTTAGATCTCCGTCTGTGAACCTGTATTGCAAAAGCTTTTCCATTTGCGGTTCTGTATCTGCAAGTGCCATAATGCAGTTTCGTATATCGCCCGGCGGCAGCATGCCAAGATTTCTTCTTAACATTCCCGAACCTCCACCATCGTCGGCTACTGTTATTATGGCAGACAGATTTGATGTGAATTGCTTTAAACCACGAAGTAGAGTTGAGATACCTGTGCCCCCACCAATGACAGCTATGTTGGGACCGTTTTTCAGCTCGGATCTATGTACTATATTTTTACCGATATCAAGCATGTTTGTAGACAGAGGCATGTGCCCGTTTTTTGTCAGTTGAAGAAGAGCAAGAATAATCCTCCGGAAGCAGACAAAGCATAATATAAGACCGGTTACTATAAAGGCTAATGCAAATATTAGTCTGAAAGATTCAATTTCTGTACCGTATACAAAAATAATAATACCGGAAAGAAGAAGCATTAAGCCGGTTATTCCATTAGACAGCCATTTCCTGTATTTGTATGTTGCTGCTAAAAACTTAAAAGGCTTCATTTTTCATTCTCCTGCTGTCTTTATCAATATCCCTGTGTTCGAGAATTACTGTGCTGTTTTTTGTTTTTAATGTATTATACAGCCTGTTTGCAATTGTGACGGATCTATGCTTCCCTCCAGTGCATCCAATTCCAATGACAAGCTGATTCTTTCCTTCTTTAATATAATTTGGAATCAAAAAGTCAAGCATGTCCACAATCTTTGCTAAAAAAAGACGGCTTTCGTGAAAGCTCATAACATAATCATCAACTTCAGAATCGTTTCCGGTCAAAGGTTTTAAGTCTTCAATATAAAAAGGATTTGGTATAAAACGGACATCAAAAACAAGGTCACAATCAATGGGTACTCCATATTTAAAGCCAAAGGATGTAACACTGATAATGAGCCCGGAATATGGCTTTCCTTCAACAAATAAATTATGAATTTCTTGTTTTAACTGTCTTGGATTCAAGGATGATGTGTCAATAATAAAGCTTGCCTTTTCCTTAACAGGTTGTAAAATTTTTCGTTCTGCAATGATCCCGTCTGAAATACGCCCTTCCGGTGATAGAGGGTGCATTCTCCTTGTTTCCTTAAACCTCTGCACAAGCACATTATCCTGCGCCTCTAAAAAAAGAATTTTATATGATATGCCATAAGCAGCTAAAGATTCAAGCGCAGGAAACAGTTCAAGAAACATTGAGCCGCCACGGATGTCCATAATGAGTGCTATTTTCTCCATTTTATTCTGCCCTTGGAGACATATCTCCGCAAACTTCGGGATTAGAGACGGCGGAAGATTATCCACGCAAAAGAATCCTATATCTTCAAAATATTTAACGCACAGGGTTTTTCCCGCTCCTGACATTCCGGTAATAATAAGAAATTGCTGCATGCCTTTATCCTCCAAGTATTTTAACTTCCTGCTCCAGTAAAACACCGCTATTTGAAAAAACCTTCTCTTTAATGTATTCAATAAGGCTTATAACGTCTGAGGCCGTGGCATTTCCGGTGTTTACAATAAAACCGCAATGCTTGTCGGAAACCATCGCTCCACCGATTTTAAAGCCTTTAAGACCTGCCTCTTGGATTAACTTTCCCGCATAATTTCCCTCCGGTCTCTTAAAAACACTCCCTGCGCTGGGGAAACTTAATGGCTGTTTATCCCTTCTGCAGGAATTGAAATATTGCATTTTTTCTTTAATCTTTTCCTGCTCTCCTTCAATAAGCTTCATTTTTGTCTTAAGAACTATTAAGTTGTTTTTCTGAATGCTGCTGGTTCGATATCCAAACTCATGATCCTCTCCCCTTAATAAAAGCGGTTCACCCATTGGATCAATACAATATGTTTCAGCTATAACATCCTTCATTTGGCATTCATAAGCTCCTGCATTCATGGCAACTGCTCCACCTGTTGTCCCGGGAATTCCTGCAGCAAATTCCAGACCTGAAAGCGAATGCTTTAAAGCAGCATTAGAAACCGCTATTATGTTTGTGCCCGCCAATGCTGTTATCTCATTTCCTTCAACCGAAACACCCGAAAAATTATCCGAGAGCTTAATTATAATACCGGAATAACCAGCGTCTGCTACTATCAGGTTTGAACCGTTACCTATAATATAATGCGGAATTTCCATATCTGAAAGTAGCTTCTTAATATTAATTACTTCCTCGCAACTTTCCGGTAAAGCAAGCACTTTTGCTAAACCGCCTACACGCATTGTTATATGCTCATTCATTGGTACATTTATTTGTAATCGGTCAGTTCCAATTATTTTTGTTAGCTTTGGAAGGATTTTATCAATATTTATATCAACCATTGTTCGCTCCTATATACTATCCTTCTTCTATCTTATTCATAGAATTCCTTTCCATTTCCCGCATTACTCTCTGGTTAAGAACTTTTGCTGCGTTATAACCCATTTTCCTCTGCCTGTGGTTCATGGCAGCAACCTCAATAATTATTGCAAGGTTTCTACCCGGTCTTACCGGAACTGTTAGAGACGAAATTTGAAGACCTAAAATTTCTGTATATTCGTCATTAATTCCTAAACGGTCATATTGCTTTTTATTGTCCCAGAGCTCCATATTTACAACAAGGTTTATCCCCTCGGTCATCTTAATAGAGCCAACACCATAAAGGTTTTTAACATCAAGAATTCCTACACCTCTGATCTCAATAAAATGCCTTATTATATCCGGTGAACTGCCAACTAAGGTCTTATTTGATACCTTTCTGATTTCAACAACATCGTCGGCAACAAGCCGGTGGCCCCTTTTAACCAGTTCAAGTGCAGTTTCACTTTTACCGACACCACTTTCGCCAAGCATTAAAACACCTTCACCATAAACCTCTACTAATACACCATGTTTCGTAATCCTCGGAGCTAATTCCACATTCAAGTAATATATTAGATAGCTCGCAAACCTTGATGTTTCCTCTTGTGTTCTAAGTAGAGGTTTGCCGCATTCCGTTGCTATTTCAATCATTTCGGGAAAGGGTTCTTTTCCCCGGGCAATAATTATACAGGGAATTTCATTACTAAAAAAAGTTAGCAGGCTTGCACATCTGTCGTCATAGGACAGGTTTTCTAAATAAGCCATTTCAACATTTCCCATTAACTGAATTCTGTCGGAACCGAAGTATTCATAGAAATCCGCAAGCTGTAAGCCCGGACGATTTATATCAGAAGTATGGACAAGAATATCATGAGCACCTGGAACATGATTCAACTCCTCAAGACCAAATTCGCTGATAATTCTGCCTATAGTAACCGCATAATTAGGCTCTGTCATATCTATATCACCTCAAGTTAATCATTCGTCAATATCTGCATAACAGCATCAAGCATACCATCTTTTTCACAAATCGTATTGTGCATTATCTCTTTTTTATTCAGGTTTTTTAACCCTTCCGGTATGTCCAGTCCTGTCTCACGGGATATAAGCGTAAGCAGCTCAAATTCGCTTATATTGTTTATTTCATTATTTGCTTCATTATTCGCAACACTATCTGCTTCATAATTCGTTCCCGTATTTTGTTCAACTTTTGTATTAGCTTTAAGTTTGTTTATAGTTTCAGCGATCGTTTTAGTTTTTGCTCCAGCTTTCATTTCGGCTGTTGTTTCAACTTTCATTTTAACCGTTGCTCCAACCTTCAAATCATCCGTTGCTCCAACCTTCAATTCAGTTTTTGTTTCATCACTAAAAATAGCTTTTGCAACACTCCCGCTAAACTTAAAAGGGCTTGCTGTTGAGACAATCACTGTTGGTGTTAAATCACGATTGTATATAACATACTTATCATATACGTCCATGGCAACCGCCGTATGCGTATCCATTAAATAACCGTTCTCCTGGTAAGCGCTCTGAATGCTTGCAATCGTTTCCTCGTCATTGGAATATCCTGCCCAGAAAACCTTTTGAATTCGTTCTCTGGTTTTCTCATCCACCTTATACTCTCCATTTTTTGTTAGTTCAGACATCCAAGACGCAACAAGACTTGAGTTCTTCCCGTTTAACTCAAACAAAAGACGCTCAAGATTACTTGAAATAAGGATATCCATAGATGGGGATATGGTTTTAAAGAAATCCCTTTTCCTGTTATATTCCCCTTTGATTATAAAGTCGGTTAATACGTTATTCTGATTTGAGGCACAGATAAGACGGTTTACAGGTAGCCCCATATCCATTGCATACCACGCTGCAAGTATGTTTCCAAAATTACCTGTTGGAACAACAAAGTTTATTTTATCCCCGATATTTATGCTTTTGTTTTTTACTAAATCAGCATAGGCTGAAAAATAGTATACAATCTGCGGTACCAATCTCCCCCAGTTAATAGAGTTTGCTGAAGAAAACTTAATTCCCTTTTGTTCTAGTTTATTTTTCAACGTTTCATCAGTGAATATCTTCTTAACGCCATTCTGTGTATCATCAAAATTCCCGTTAACAGCTATAACATCCGTGTTACCACCCTTTTGTGTAACCATCTGCAAACGCTGGATATCACTTACCCCGCCATTTGGATAAAACACAATAATCCGAGTTCCGTCCACATCTGCAAAGCCTTCCAGTGCAGCCTTTCCCGTATCCCCGGATGTAGCAACCAAAATAACAATTTCAGCTTTTTCACCTGTCTTTTTTATTGCCTTGACTAAAAAATGAGGCAAAATCTGAAGAGCCATATCTTTAAACGCACATGTAGGACCATGCCAAAGCTCAAGCATATGTAAATGCTCATGTAATGAAACCACAGGCGCAATTTCATGATTTGTGAAGTTATCACCATATGCGTTATTTATGCAATCTGTAAGCTCTTCATCTGTATAATCATCAAGATAAAGAGATAGAATTTTTTTCGCTCTCTCTTGATATGAGCAAAAAACCAGTTCCTTTATAAAATTAAGATCAACAGAAACTCTGCTTTCCGGAACGAAAAGCCCCCCGTCAGGTGATATTCCTAATTTTATAGCTTCTGCGGCAGTGATATTGTTCATTCCGCCACGAGTGCTTTTATATATCATTTATTATATCCTTCTTTCGCTTTCTGATTAACCTAATGATAATATAATCCCTATAAAAAAGCAAAATATATTTAAGTCACTCAAGTAACGAAAATCGAGGAAGTATATTGTTGTTAGTTAAAATTACCAAACCATTACGAAAACAGGGATTTGTTCATGAATTGTTCATAACTTTAATCATCTCTTAATGGAAATATTATCTTATCTATGCTATACTGTATACATGACAACATTCATTAACTTTTTTTCATTTTGTTCCTCCTTTTAATAATAGATGTTGTTTGAATTTATTTGATTTTTATTTATTTTGATAGCACTACTAATAATATCGCAATTATTTTATAAGTACATATTAAGTATGTGCTTTTTTTCTTCTTACACTTTCAAATAAAATCACACCACTTATACTTTTTAAACAAATCACATCACTTATACCTTTTAAACAAATCACGCCACAATTTCCACACTTTATTATGCTTTGATTTATTTTGCCTTAACTTTACATTACTCAATATTCATACAGAATTTTAACGCTTGTCTGCACAATAAAACTATCAAAGCAGGTGTGATATCTGTCGCCCGGATAGATCACAGAAATTTCCTTCCGAGGTGCTGTTTTTTTGATTACGGGTTCGTCAACCTTACACGAACCAGCTTTATTTCCGGTTTTTCAAAAACAACATCTCCAAGACTGAGCAGTTTGCTTTCATTTAGCGCACCAAACTGTTTGTGCTCAAGTTTTCCTATTACTATATACTGCACATTATACTTTAAGAGAAGCCTTTCGGTCTCGTATATATCATCAGATTCATATATAATTTTTACTTCATCCACTCTTTCTTGAACAAGCCCGGAGCTGCCCCTCCACAACCATTCATGAACGTACCAGCCTTGAATTGTAGGGAGGCCTGTTGACATAGAAATACGCCCATGATATGTGTAGCTGTCTCCGTTAGACTCAAGAACGACCGGCTGTTCCTCTATGTTTTCCCTTAACCATTCAACAAGAGCGTAATCATCCGGGTATTCTTCCTTTAAAAAGGCTAAACCGTCAAGACCTTTGTAATACTCCGGATTCATCTTGTTATACCAGCTTGAAATTGCGTAAAACGGGTATACCATCGGTATAAACAATATCACCACTGAGGTTATTAAGGCTGTTTTCACCTTCCAGTCTCTCACACTGAACTGTCTTATCCTTATAACAATGTAACCCGCAACGAGTCCAAACATTATAAATGCTTGATACGTAAGCTTAAACATTGTATTTGCCCTTTTGTGTGATGCTTCATAAATATCTTTTACATAAACAAGTTCCGGTATTATTACAAGACCTATAGCAGAAACGCAAAGAATAAGAGCAAATACATCCTCAATAGGATTTTTAAGAAACACATTCTGAATTCTTTTAAACAGAGTTAATTCGTTTCGCAGTTTCTTACGGGCGGCTTTGCCTCTTTCCCATCTCCATTTAATATTCTGCTCAAAAAAGAATATAAACACACAAAAGATTATAACCAATAGCAGTTGATATCCCCATAATACTAATAGCTGATGAGGTAACGATCTGGCAGTAGTAAGTCGAATTTCTGTTGTGATTGTGTCAAAATTAAGGTTGAACGGAAGTGCAAAAGCAAGTGACATAACCACGACAAGAAGAAAACGAATTGCTGCTACCCCTGCAAACTTAATAGCACTCTCATAATTTCTTAGCCCCGCAAAGATCAATGTAAAAAGACAAACCGTTAGATAAATAGGAAAATCCCAATAATTTGACATCTGAAAAATACCGATGAACAGACCAATAAGAATTAGCTCAGGAAAAAACAGTTCTAAAAGTGGATTGTCCTTATGCCAGCTTTCATCGGCTCTTTTTTGTAACTTTTTAAAAACAGCAAGAAATATTCCTATTATAGTCAAAACAAAAATCATGTTAACTACATGAGCATGTAAATCAGATACTACAAAAGAATAGAGGGGAAATTCATGTATCGTTTTGTCATTTGTTTCAGGATCGTATCCTATATATCGGGTTGCATTCGGAAACCAATATCCACCGCCTTTGCCTATTATTTTGGGCAAAAAACCATAGAAAAAAGAATGAGAATTGCCTCCCAAAGAAACCAAGGTTGAAGCAATCAGCCCGCCTGTGATAACGCTACTGTTTTTTTTAACACCATACCCCTTCAGCATATTTGAAACAATTGAAAAGCAAAGTGCCATGCTGAAAGCAAAAAGTGTTGCCATCATAAGGTTATATGAAATTTCTGTTTTTATTCCGGTAAGCCTTGTTAAGAAGGCTGTAACATATTGGCCATAGTAATAATAGTTTATTGATTCCCCTGCAAACCACATATCATTTGGCGGAATGAATCTTGATTTCAGAATGCTGTTTACAAATCCGTAATCCATAAATTTTTCAAGACCTTCAAGCTTTGGATTAAAGCCTCTAAGATATGTCCAAAAACTTAATGAGAGCAGAAAAATGCTTTCTCCAATAACAGCCCATTTTATAGTATCCTCGCTGAAAAGCTTTATGTCCATAGCCTCTTTTGTTCTATAAAAAAGCATATAAACCACTATTCCACACGCTGCAACAACACCCCAGCAACCGTGAACGGTAATGGGAATAATTTTAAAATTGGCAAACAACCAAAGAACATATGAGGAAATGGCAAGACCTATTACCTTTGAAAACAGATAACCTTTGTCTGTGAATGTAGGGAATATTCGCATTGATAGCGGCATAAAAAGCAATCCTATTAAAAGAAATAACGCCCACCAATTGAGAACATAAAGGAATTCATTTTTTAGAGTTATTCCCCAAAAAATAGCTATTACGAGCAAGATTATAAACGGTATCCGCTTTTTCATGCCACCCTCCACAGTTTTGATAATTTGATTATCACCCAGAAAGCCCACTTTATGACTCTCTAAGTGATAAACATTATATCAATTCCCATAATAATACTCAAGCATTCGTGAATATTTCATAGATCTGAAGCTATAGCCAAACATCAATCAGTCAGACAATCCACCCATCCATCCATCCATCCATCCATCCATCCATCCATCCATCCATCCGTCCGTCCGTCAATTGTCTATTTTAGAAAGCAATCCTTTAATATATTTTGTTATGTTGCTTTCTGCGGAAGGTACTATATATACTCCCTCTGCAGTGTATTTTTCTTTAGTACTTTCTTCTTCCAATATGAAATTTTCGCTATTAAACATCAGTTATTTATTTTTGCTGAGGTAGGGAGTCAAACACTATTAATTAATTCATTAAATATTGAATACAAGCAAGAATATTGGTATAATTATCATATTGTAATAACCCGACAGATTTTGATATGATTTTACAGCCATTTTTTTGTTAATTATGTGGGAACTAACTGATTTTTTTTTGCTTGTTGTAAGCAGGAATTACAGGGTTATTAGATGCAAAAATTGGAGATTATACTCATATTACATTGTTTGTATAAGTTACAAAGTGGGCTTCGCCCACACCCCAATATAGGAACTCACAGATGCAAAACATAAATATTCTTGTTTTTTATTTATGTTTTGCATCAGCAAGTTACTATAAACGGTAATGAAACGAGAGCATTTATTTCCGTTTGATATACCGGTATTATACAAATGCATAAGCTTACGGCTTATTTTAATATTTGGAGGGTTCAAAATGGTGGCTATTCTGTATATCATTGCTTCAATTTTTTTAGGAGGCGGTTTAATTTTAATTATAATGCCATATATAAAAAACAGGCTTATACCCTTTGTGTCGGACAAAAATTCTGTTTCAAAGAATTTTTTATTTTTTCCCGCAGCATATTTGGTCGGAACCCTTATTCTATCATGGATAACTTATTTTTTAGCTGTAATATTTAAAAATGCGGAAAACCCTTTGCTTTATGCAAATCTATATGCTTTTCTTATTGTAATTGCTTCTGTTTTCGCTATGTGTTTTTTCAATCGAACAAAGCTTAATAAGTGGTTCTACGAATTTAAAAAGTACGGTTTCAAAGTTTCTTTTTCACCTATGGAATGGTTTATATTGCTCTTTTCTGCAGCTTTTTGGAGCTTTTTTATGTTTCGCTCACTGTATATGGATGGGAATGTTATTCGAGTAGGAGTCTCTGCTTTTAGTGATTTCGGTGCGCACCTTCCTGTTGTTCGTAATTTTTCAGAAGGACAAAACTTTCCCGCTCAATATCCACACTTTCCCGATGGAACTATGCGGTATCACTTCATGTTTTATTTCTATGCTGCAAACCTTGAATACCTTGGGTTAAATATCGCATGGGCTATAAATCTTCCTAGCATTCTTTCTGTGGTTTCATTCAGCATGTTGCTTTATGGTCTTTGTGTTGGGATTTCAAATAAGACTGTTGCCGGTTTTCTAACCTGTGTTTTTTTCGCTTTTCGCAGCTCCTTTGCTTTTTTTACATATACTTATGGATTTAATAACTTTTTAGATTTTATGTTTGCTCTGAAAAATAACCTTTATGCTGACGGAAGTCCCCGAGAACATATTGGAAATACCCTTAGAGAAAATTGGGGGCTTTGGGCGCAAAAAGTCTATGTAAACCAACGGCATCTTGCGTTTGCGATGGGTCTTTTTATTCTTGCACTATATCTTCTGTTGCCGCTCTTTATGAATACAATAAGGTCTTTAAGGCAATCAGCATCAGTTGATAAAAAATCAGGTGTGCGTTTTTATATTACAGAAATTTTCCTAACAAAAGATGCCTGGCTTCCGGAAGCCTTAATACCATGCATTCTTTCAGGTTTATTGCTGGGGCTTATAGCTTTTTGGAACGGTGCGGTTGTAATTGCTGCGATTTCTGTTTTTTTTGTAATGGCAGCATTTTCGAAGCATAAGCTTGAATATCTGGTTATGGCTGTGATAACCTTTCTGCTTTCAACATTTCAATCGAAAATTTTTGTAGGAAGCGGCACCGGTTCTGTATCCATTCAATATAAGCCTGGGTTTTTAACGGAATCAAGTAATATCACAATAGTTTCAAAATATTACACCGAGCTTCTTGGAATTCTGCCTTTTGTGTTATTCGCTATTTTTATTGCTGCAATCGCAAGAAAGAGTAAACCTTTAGGATATTTCCTTTCGGTGATTATGGTATCATTATTAATTATTTTAATGCCATCAGTTGGTACCCTACAAAGTATTCTTATTATTGCTGTTTACCTTGCATTGCTTTTATATATAACATTTAGCATAAAACCGGATTCTTGCGTAATATCACCGTGGTATGTTCTGGTATTCGCCGCACCAATGGTTCTTGCATCCACGCTTCAGCTCACACCGGATATAACCGTAAACCACAAATACATTATGCTTTCAGTCATACTCTTGAATATTCCCGTTTCAGACCTCTTAGCCAGGCTTTTTAGCACCCGTAAGAAAGCTGCTGTTTCTATTGCTGTTTTTTTAATTGCTTTACTCACCATAACAGGTATTGTTGATGTTTTAACTCTTTACAACCTCGATAAAAACAGCGTATCCTATAATGAGAAAGAGTCTGTAAAGGTTTGGGTGCAGGAAAAAACTAATAAAGACGACATATTCTTAACTCATTTTATGACTCACTATGGAGCTCCAATGTCTATTATGTTAGGCGGAAGAAGCCTATATTCCGGATACCCCTATTTTACAATGACAGCGGGCTATGATGTAAAGACTCGTGATGACATTATGAAAATGATTTACAGCGCGACCAGTTCCGATAATCTGCGTTTACTTGCTATTTCTGAAAACATTGACTATATTGTTATTGAAGAGCAAAATCGCACTGCTGCTGAATATAATCTGAATGAAGAACTATTTCATGATACTTTTCCAGTCGTATTTACCGACGAAGAAAAGAACATTTTTATATTTAAAGTTGAGTAGAAAAGAACAGGAGGTTTATTAAATGAAAATTGCTGTTGTGGGCGCCGGTGCTACAGGTTTAACGGCAGCCTGGAGACTTTCGGAGGATGGTCATAAGGTTACTGTTTACGAAAAAAGCGACCGAATAGGCGGCTTAACCGCTGCTATACCCATTGGAAATGACATGCTGGATGTTTTTTATCACCATATTTTTACCAATGATACAATCCTCATTGATACAATTAAGGAATTAGGATTGGAAAATGAACTTAAATGGTATGAACCGTCCAATGTAATCTATATCAATAAAAAGGTATACCCCTTTACTTCCCCAATGGATCTGTTAATGTTCAAACCTCTGTCTTTCTTAAGCCGCATACGCATGGGCGTTATGGTACTTAAGGCAAGGTTTATTAAGGATTATATGTCCATAGAAGATACAACCGCCCGGGAATGGATTATAAAGCATGCAGGAAATGAATGCTATGACCTGGTCTGGGAGCCACTCTTAAATTCCAAATTTGATATTGATACTGAAAACATCTCTGCAACCTGGATTTGGAATAAATTTAAGCTCAGGGGCTCAAGCAGGGGTAAAAATATAAGTAAAGAGCTGTTAGGTTATGTAACAAGCAGTTTTGTTAAAGTTTATGAGCGTATGGCAGAAAAAATCCGCGAAAATGGTGGGGAAATTCGCCTTTGCGAACCGGTTCAAGAGATTTTAAAAGACCATGATATATTTAGAGTGAAAAGTACAGGACTACCCGAAGAATATGATCGCGTGCTTTTCACAGCTTCGCCTGAAAGGTTGTCCTATGTTATTAAGGGCATGGGAAAAAATTACCTCGACCGGCTTAGAAAAATAAAATACAAAGCTAATATTTGTATGATTCTCGAACTGAAGGAAAGCCTATCGGAAAATTACTGGATGACTATTGCTGACAAAGACCTTCCTTTCGTGCTTGTTATTGAGCAGACGAATTTAATAAAGGAACATAAATATGGTTCCCATATTGTATATCTGTCGCGATACCTCGACCAGACAAACGATTTATTCCAGAAAAATGATGAAGAGGTTATGGATTTGTTTATATCAGGCTTAAAAAAGGCTTTTCCTAAGTTTAATGAGGATTGGGTAATAAATACTCATCTTAATCGTGCACTCGACTCACAGCCGGTTGTAAGAACCGGTTATTCAAAGCTTATTCCTGAGGTTGAAACACCTATGAAGGGCTTATACCTTTCATCAATGGCTCAGATTTACCCCGAAGACCGTGGTCAGAATTATGCTGTACGCGCGGGTTATGAAGCTGCAGAAATGATAAAAAATTTGAAATAATATACGAAAGGAAGCGTTTGCCATGGATGTGTTATGCTCTGTTGTTGTTCCGATGTATAATGAGGAGGAAGTTTTGCATGAAACCTACCGGCGTTTAACTGAAGTCATGAAAAACAGCGGCGTTAGTTATGAAATTGTTTTTGTTAACGATGGCAGCCGTGATAAAACATATTCGATGCTAAATGAAATATGTGATAAGGATAAGCGTGTCAAACTGTTGGACTTTTCACGCAACTTTGGACATCAGATAGCCATTACTGCAGGTATGGATCACTCAATAGGCCAATGTGTGGTTGTTATTGACGGTGATTTGCAGGATCCTCCCGAGCTTATACCTGAGATGATTAAAAAATGGAAAGAAGGCTATGATGTTGTTTATGGTAAGAGAATTTCAAGGAAGGGCGAAAGCTTTTTTAAAAAATTAACAGCAACCGTATTTTACCGATTCCTAAAAAGTATGACTGATGTTAATATACCTGTTGATACCGGTGATTTTCGATTAATTGACAGACGCGTGTGTGAAGCGCTAAAGCATGTTAATGAAAAAAACCGCTATGTAAGGGGACTTGTCAGCTGGCTCGGCTTTAAGCAAACTGCTGTTGAATTTGAACGTGAAGAACGCTTTGCCGGAGAAACGAAGTATCCGTTGAAAAAGATGTTGAAGCTTGCATTCGATGGCATTACATCCTTCTCATATAAGCCATTAAAGCTTGCCACATATCTTGGAACTTTTATATCCTTAGCAAGCTTCTTATATCTGTTTTTTATTATCATACAACGCATATTTTTCCCGGAAACCTTACAGCCTGGCTGGGCTTCAATCTTAGCTGTCAGCCTATTCTTTAACGGCATTACATTATTAATGCTTGGTATTATCGGTGAATATGTCGGTCGTATATATGATGAAGCTAAAGGCAGACCCTTGTATCTTATTCGCAAAACCCGCAACCTCACCGATGACAAGCAGCCCTTAAGTCGTGATTAAGCCGTCCTTAGCTCGTGATTAGTTCATTTAGTGAGAGCTGCGCCTTTGAAATATATTTTGGTTGGCTTTATGTAAAAGGCGTATTGTCTTATGTTGCAGGCAATTTATCTTTAAAAATATACTATGGCAGATTTCATACTCATCTGCCATAGTAATATACTTTATACTTTATGCTTAGCTTCCTAAAGTTTTAACTCTCAAGTAGCGTTAATCCTTATATTTCTAAAGGATATTAGTGAATATGATAATGCAAAATAGAGAGTTAATTAGCTCTCTATTTTGGAATTTGCAGTTATCTATAAAATATGAATATATACGACTTTTAGCTGTCGAGAGTTAAAAATACAAGGAAGTTCAGATTTATACTTTATACTTTATGCTTTATGCTTTTTGTTTTATGCTTTATCGGTCACAAGAGCATACTTTTTGCTTTATCTTCCATAGGAACATACTTTTTTGCTTTATCTGCCAAAGAAAACACATAGTCTATACTATATGGACTATAAAATACCTGCTAGAGATAACGATTATACAAAATCATTCTCTGCTAAAACCTTAAAAATATACCTTTGTAGACTTTATGCCCGTCCTTAGAATCAATCCCCTTAAGGTTGAATTGTACATGGCTGGGCTTTTCAAATTCTTACAGAAAATGTTCCACTTCATACCCGTAAGCATTTTTTTATATCTTTTTTGAAAATCCTCCAAACCGGCATTAAGTGCAATGGATAAATAATTTGCGCTTTTTAATGCATAGCTTATGCCTTCTGCTGAGCTGGGGCTTATAAGACCTGCGGCCTCACCTGCAAACGCACAGTTGTTGTCACCTGAAAAAACCGTTGACAGCCTATTCGGTCTTAATATAAAAGCTCCTTCTCTCTTGATTTTCTTACCGTAAACAAGACCATTGTCTCTAAGCCTCATTTTCATCATTTTAAACCTGTCAAGAGCAAGATTGTCTTTCTTTAATGCAGAACCGATAATTAATACATTCCCTTTTGTAATCGTCCACGAATAAAAATCTGTTATAGTCTTATCAAATATTGCGCAGTAATATGGCACTTGGTCTTCAGTTTCGAACCACTCCTGTATAGCCACATACTCCTTTGGTGTTTTTCTTTCCTGAAATAAGCTGCGTTTTACCAGCGAATGAGCGCCATCAGCACCTATGATTATTCGAGCATTATCACTGTACGTTTTTCCCTGGTATGAAAAAGAAAACTGTATCCTATCCCCCATACGGCTGCATGTTTTTAATGAGCAACCCAAAGCCAAATCAACATTTTCAGGCACATTTGATATAAGCCATTGATCGAAAGCAAGCCTGTCCATATTAAAATAAAAACGCTGGTAATATCGTTCAAGATTATTGTCTAAGTCTATTGTTCTGACTAAAAACAGCTGGGGATCTACCAGAATTCCGGTTGGTACCGGCATTCCCATACGCCCTAGCATTTGCTGTGCATCCGGTGCCAACAACCCTCCACAGCACTTATTTATACCTGGATAATCCTCACTGCCGAGATCACGCTTATCCATTAATAAAACTCTGTATTTCTTATCTAAAAGCCTTGCCAATGTACACCCGGCAGGACCTGCTCCAATTATTGCAATGTCATATGCCATTTTTATACCTTCTTCTGTCTAAATATAACTGTCAAATCGATCTTTCCTATCAGTCTTAATATATCTGTAAAATTATCTGCTAAATTATTTGTCATAATCTATCTGACGTAATCTATATGTATAATAATATCATATTTATTGTCTCGAATGAATCTGCTTTAACAATTCTAGAAAATCGGTTAGATTCTAAATATTCAAGATTGTTCTTCTTTCCAGTATTTCGCTCCATCATTAGTTCGAGATAGAAGTTTATAGTCAATAAGTCCTCTTCTAAGTAAAAAATAGTCACCAAAGGTATGCCAATTTTCGATAATACTATTTACCTCTTGTTCTTTGTAGAATCGTCCACTTTCAAACTTTGTAGCAAGGTAGCTTAGAATATCTAATTTCATTTGTTTCTTTGATGGCCATATTTTTATCCTGTTTTCATCATCTAAAAATCTTGAAATATCATTTTTCATATTAACCATTACTCCTTTGTTATGTTGATACTTTCTATCTAAGTTTTTTACTCAAAAACAAAATTAAATTGTCATCATTCTTGCATTCCGAGTATGGTTTTAGAATCTCATTATTATACCAAACACCTGTACCGTCAGGAATATAACCTCGTTTAATATACATTCTCTGTGCACTTCCATATCCGCTATGTAAACCGATTTTTCTTTTCTATTTTACTACAAAATACTAAAGAAACCAACCACAAAGCAATAGTCTTATTTTGTCAAATTATTGCATAAAAAGATAACAAAAAGAAATGCACACGAAATATATATGCGTTTCAATACAGAAAAAACCTGCGATGTACTTTTACCCACCGCAGGTATGAAAGGGTTAGCATAAGAATCAATTGCTCTGTTTAGTTTATTCCATGTGCACTGCATACACCCAGTACACACAAATAGTGATTTGCTTCTCTCAAGACATGATCTGCAAGCAAAGGAAGAATTATTGATTTTATTTTACATCCCAGTAGACCTTGTGTAGCGGTGGTCTTAAAATCACGTAAACGCCTCATTGCTGAAACACTGTCAGTTGTAGCATTTGTCACATCGAGGGTTTTATTTGTGGTACGTTTTGACTCAACTGTCAGAGCATCAAATTCTTTACCAAACATTCTTGCTGTATCGATGAGTGTATCTTCTGTCGGATCAAGTAAACCCGCAATAAACTTGGCATGCTCCGCCATTTGTCGATTCCAGAACGCTTCCTGATCGATTAAATCAAAAGAATCCGTAATGGCCCTTTTTTCATTCAAAGCGTATAGCATTTTCATAAAAAGCCGTGCCTCCCTGAGAATATGCTCAATCAGGAGCGGATAATTGAGAGTAAACACTTTACAGGCAAGTACATTTTTAAGTAATCTGTCTTTAAAGTCAGCTAGTGCTGAAGTTAATCTATAAGACATGCGGTTGAGGGAGTCAACTGCATGTTCATTTATGGGTGTATGTCTATCACCCGATGTTAGCATCAATTCTCTCTTTGTTAGATTCGTATTGAATGGCACCCCAGTATAGAAATTTGTAATTTGTTCAGCATCAACTGTAAATTGCGTTACAAACTGCTTAGAGTTTACTGCTTTCTGACTTGCATTCCCGTTTGCCAAGCTTGTAGCTTCTATGAGAAGTTTTTCAAATCCAACTCTGAAGTTCCTCGCTTCTGAAGCCATCTGGCTGTTTGCGGGTGTAAATGCGATTTCTAAGAAAAAGGAATGCTCCTTCATTATTCTCAGAAAAAATAAGTTTAAATCTAGGGATATCGTTATAAAATCATTTTTTGATAACATACTATTCACTCCTAATAATATTGCTATATATTAAGATGTAAACCTTAATATATCTGTAATATGAACAAAATAATACACAATTTCATTATATTCATTAATTATTGGATTGTTACACTATAAGCTACTAATGTGATGCATCTTCTTGTTGTTGTCTTTGTATGTACTCTTGTATTTTCTTTGCATTTTTTCCTACTGTATCTACATAGTAACCTCTACACCAAAAATGCCTGTTCCCATACTTATATTTCAAGTTTGTGTGCCGGTCAAATATTATTAACGAGCTTTTCCCTTTTAGGTATGCCATTATTTGAGATACACTATATTTCGGCGGTATACGTACCAGCATGTGTACATGGTCTGAACATAATTCTGCTTCAATGATATCAATCTCTTTCCTGCTACATAATTCTCGTAATATTTTCCCTATATCAACCTTTAATCTTCCGTATATTACCTGTCTTCTGAATTTTGGTGCAAACACGATATGGTACTTACATTCCCATTTCGTATGTGCTAAACTATTATTGTCCATTGGACTACCTCCTTTGTGTTTTGATGCGGTTGGCAAATCCACATCATTTTATCATAGGAGGTATTTTCCTTAAAGCTAAAGCTTACTGGTTCCCCCGGTATAGCCGGAGGTTTATTGTTGTCACGATAAAAAAGGATACGCATATGTGCGTATCCTTTGATTTTAGTGTATATTTAATTTAATTCCCAAGTCACCGATTCCCCAACCAACCAAAAAACAAAAGACCCCCGAATAGTGGAGGTGTTAGTTTATAAACACTAAAAAAGACCTGCTGTCTTTACGACCTAGGTCTTTTTTTAAACATGAACAAATAACTTAACGTAGTGTGTTCATGTTTCATACCATCGAAAGAGGCACTTTTATTAAGTTCTCTATCAGTATGATACTATTATTCTATGTAGAAGTCAAGCTGTTTATTCAATAATTTTACAACCAAATTTTTGACATAAACCTATTTCTCCATCATATAATTTTGATTCAATTAATTTCAATAAGCTAGGGTTTTTATCTTTTGAACCACTATATTTTCTATTTAATGGGTTCGGAATAAAATCTGCAATTTGTAACCCAATATTATTCTCTTGCTTAATTGCAAAATTTATTGTTGTTAATCGTCTTTGAAACGCTAGTTTATTAATAAAAAGAGTACCGTTGGCTACAATTGTATGATAATGGCTTGTTAGTCTAGTATCCTCAGTAGAATTCTCTGATTCTATATAAATAACCCCTTTACTATTTTTATGTTCCAGAAAATGTACAAAATTCTCTAATACAATTTGTAAACAGACAAAATATTCACTATTGGCATATGTATTTTTATAAGTTTTCTGGTACTCAGCTTTATTTATACATACACCAACTGTATAAAACTCATTATCGGTAAAAACTTTAGTTAATTCATTCCAAAATAAACTACATTTATCTCTATCTTTTAATATTGTATATGGTGCTTTTTTGGCTTCCCTTATATCAATTTCATGTAAAATAGCATCGGTATTATTAAAAATGTTAGTTTTTAGATTGCTAACTGCTGGTATAATTTTTTGAGTATATGTGGATTGCTTGATAATACATCCTGCTAAACATAAATATTTTAAATTACCAAATGGCTTTGATTCATCCAAAATAAGTAATAACTACTCATCTCCCCATCCTCCCACACAACACCTGATACAACTTATCAAATTATATCACATATTGTATTTTTGTGGGGTAAAAATTATTTTTTATTAAACCCTTTATTCCTAATGCGTCATGGTTGCGGTGTTAAAAGTAACGTTTCAGCCTGCTCTTGCGTTATCCACTTGGGCACATAGGATTGTACTTTTTCAGCGTCTATTTTACCCAAAATCCATTGATTTAAAATAAACTGATATATAATCCCAACACCTCAATCAAAGCCAATATCGCCGCTACTGTCGCTTCCAATCTTTCATCTGTTGTTGGCTGTTGTGGCACATTATTCAAAGCATCTATTTCCTCTTGCGCCATATCTTCAATCCATTCTGTACCCACCCATTTTGATATTACTCAAGTGTGCTGTCGGATAAATTTTTCACCCTACCATGCCTGATAAAGTCTTCAAGTGCCTGTTGGATTGTGACGTTCTCCAGTTGTTTTTCATTGTGAGTTTCATATAAACCATCTCCTTCAGATTATAATTTTGAGAAAATGGTTTCTGTCACCAGATTGGAAAGTTTTCAGAGAAAAATCTGTTATCATATTTAAACTAAATCAAAGCAAATCCTGGATAGCAAAAAACCCTGTATACCATATAAAATCAGCTATACAAGGTTATATTTTGGTGGGAGAGGGCGGATTCGAACCACCGAAGCTATCAGCAACAGATTTACAGTCTGCCCCCTTTGGCCGCTCGGGAACTCTCCCATGTTTATTTAGAATTTGTCCGAAAAGCGAACAATTAATATCATACAGGAGGATTCCATCTTTGTCAATAACAAAATTTATAAAAAATTTTAGCATTCTGATCGCCCTTGATTGAAAAAGTAAAATACACCCCTGTTTTGATGTAGGTGAATTTACCTTTGCATATTCAAGTAAAAAATGAAACTTCAAAATCCACTATTACTTCAAATAGCCTTTCTTAGCACCATCATTTATTATCTGCTCTGCAAAATTCCATAGCTTTTCCGAACCTTTTTGCATAGTGCTAATTCTTTCAACT
This sequence comes from Clostridiales bacterium, assembly GCA_036768735.1. Taxonomy (GTDB): domain Bacteria; phylum Bacillota; class Clostridia; order DSM-8532; family DSM-8532; genus JAAYGP01. The sequence continues at coordinate 42,251 of DAIPML010000003.1, forward strand.
ACCTGATTTTTGTGTATTCCATGCTCTTTCCACGACTTCCCCTCTGCGGTATAGTTAAGTAATATTGGCTGCAGTTTATCCAAGGCTGCAGCATATTTTGCTTCAGGAGTTTCCACTTTCTCGAATTCCTCCCATAGCTCAAACATCTCATTACATTGCTCCTCAGGCAGCATACGAAATATTCTTTCAGCACATTTTTCTTCCCTTTCTCTTTTATCGAGATTGGCTTTTTGATCATAACAATATGTGTCACCGGCATCAATTTCAACCAGATCATGAACCAGAACCATTTTTAGAACTTTTAGAACATCAACCTGTTCATTTGTATGCTCGGCTAGTAGAAAAGCCATTAAAGCAAGATGCCAGGAATGCTCCGCATCGTTTTCATACCGTGATTTGTCTGTAATATAGGATTGGCGAAAGATTGACTTTATTTTGTCAACCTCCAGAATAAAATCTATCTGTTTTTTTAGTCTTTCCAAAACTTTATTCTCCTTATATATTTTTTTCAAAGACGTTATATATAGCATTTAAAAAACGCATGGGATATGCATTATTATGTAGCTCCCATGCGTTAATAATGATTTAGATCATTTTTTCCATCAGCTCAATGCTTCGTTGGACAAATGCTGTCATTGCTTCCGGCTCAAGTGGTTTATGGCTTAGCAGTGCAAGATCATATATCTGTTTAACCATTAATTTACGCTTATCATCATTTTCCTTATTGCCGATACTCTCAACCAGAGCTTTCACAAGCTTGTTATTACGGTTTAGAACAAGGGTTTCTTCCTTCGGGAACATATGACTCATATCCTGTCCCCCAAACATCCTACTCATATCCTGCATTCTTTTTGATTGCTCGGATAATATTATCATAGCTGGAGTTGATTCAGATTTTAATTTTTCAACCTGAACCTTTAATTCTTGGTTATCCAGACCATCTTTAAACAGCTTTTCTAGTTTTTCAGCAATTTTTTTGACTTCCTTTTCGTCTTCATCCTTTGAATCATCTTTTAGGTTTGCTGTAACATCTGAATCTATTCCAAGGAATTTCACTCCTGAGTTCTGAGATTCAAGGAAACTTATAAAATGGCTGTCAATCATTGTATTTAAAATAACTGCTTCCATATCATTTTCTTTGAACATGTTTATATACTGTGCCTGTTGTTTGACATCGCTAACATAGTACACCGTATTTTCATGCTTTTCTTTGTTGTTTTCAAGATACTCACTAAGCGATACATAAGCATCATTAGTGGTTTTGAAGATAATTATGTCCTTTACCCTCTCATAAAAATTGTTCTCACGAATGCATCCATATTTCACAAAGGGGTGGATATCCGCCCAATACTTAATATAGTTGTCGTTTTCTTTCTTATACAGCAAGGTAAGCTTGTCTGCAACCTTTTTTGTGATATGTTTGGATATCATCTGCACATATCCTTCATTTTGCAAAAAGCTTCTAGACACATTTAAAGGAAGATCAGGACAATCCAGCATGCCTTTTAGCATAAGCAAAAACTCAGGAATTACTTCTTTTATATTGTCTGCAACAAAGACCTGATTATAGTAAAGCTTTATTTTCCCTTCCATGGTCTCAAACTCATGCTTAAGCCGTGGGAAGTATATAATCCCTTGCATCCTGAATGGATACTCCATATTTAGATGGATCCAAAAGAGGGGTTCTTGAAAATCCATAAAAACTTCACGATAGAAAGCCTTGTATTCCTCTTCGGTGCAATCCTTAGGGTTTTTCTTCCAGAGAGGATTAACATTATTAAGCGGTTCAGGCTTTTTATCCTCTTCTTTTTTATCTTTTTCTTCTTTTTTATCGTCCGGTTTTTCGTTTTCATCAACAAGGTACAACTCGTAAGGTAAAAACGCAAAATATTTTCTTAATACTTCGCTCATTTTATAATGATCAACAAACTCCATGCTGTCATCTGCAAGATATAAAGTTATAACTGAACCGACATCGGTTTTGTCTGAAGGTTCCATTTCAAATTCTGTATTTCCATCACTAACCCAGCTAACAGCCTGTGCACCTTCAACATATGAAAGGGTGTCTATTTTGACTTTTTTAGCAACCATGAATGACGAATAAAAACCAAGTCCGAAATGCCCTATAATTTGCTGATCGTCAGTCTTGTCCTTGTATTTTTCGATGAAATCCTTTGCTCCTGAAAAAGCAATTTGGTTGATATATTTTTTTACTTCATCACCGGTCATTCCAATTCCGTTATCAATTACTTTAATTGTGCCTGCCTCTTTATTCACAGAAACAGTGATTTTGAACTTGTAGTCATCATCAAGCGTAGTCTCGCCCATTGCAGCAAGCTTATTAAGCTTACTAATTGCATCGGCAGCATTCGATACAAGCTCCCTTATGAAAATATCCTTTTCCGAATAAAGCCACTTTTTAATTATCGGGAAAATATTCTCAGTATTAATTGATATATTCCCTTTTTCTTTAGCCATTGAAAATACCTCCTATACGCTAATATACTTAAATCTATTCCATTTAAGGAATAGGTCTTTTGATAACAAATGCCATAACTTATGCAAATTTATAGAAAAATGCAATAAGATACCTCATTGCATATAATTATCATAGCGATATATAATTTTATTGTCAATACTTTTTTAGCACTCTTGGGTCACGAGTGCTAAAACTGTTGCTGTCAACACTCTCTATATATTGAGATAAAGATGTTTATTAACAGAAATCCCCTCTTCATTTACATGTGCTGTATAGTTCAGTATGCTTTAAT
>DAIPML010000142.1:0-8606 GCA_036768735.1 Clostridiales bacterium
AAGGACGCTAAATCTTTTATTTTAGCAGATTACAGGGGACTTTCTGTTGAACAGGATACTAAATTAAGGAAAGCTATGCGTGAAGCCGGAGTTGAGTATACTGTTGTAAAAAACTCCATTGCCCGTTTTGCTGCAAAAGAAAATGGTTATGACGGACTTGATGAATATTTGAAAGGTCCGACAGCCATTGCATTGAGCATGCAGGATCCGGTATCGCCATCCAAAGTAATGTCTAAATTTGCCAAGGATTATGATAAGCTGGATATAAAGGCAGGGGTTGTTGAAGGTAAAATTGTTGATATTGAAGGCGTTAAATCCATTGCGAGCTTGCCGTCAAGAGAAGAATTGGTTGCAAGGGTTGTTGGTGGGTTGTCAGGACCTTTATACGGAATTGTAAATGTTCTGAATGCAAACATTCGTGGCTTAGCAGTAGCGCTAAATGCTATAGCCGAAAAAAAGCAAGCTGAAGCTTAATTATTGAAGATTTAATATGGAGGGAATTAAAATGAGCGAAAAAGTAACAAATTTGATTGAAGAAATTAAAGTATTAACAGTTTTAGAACTGTCCGAGCTGGTTAAGGCTCTGGAAGAGGAATTCGGAGTATCCGCAGCTGCTCCTATGGCTGTTGCAGCTGCACCTGCCGCTGCTGCTGATGCAGAGCCGGTTGAAGAAAAAACAGAGTTTGACGTAATCCTTAAAGAAATCGGCGCTGAAAAGATTAAGGTTATTAAGGTTGTTCGTGAAGTTACAGGTCTTGGTCTTAAGGAAGCAAAAGACCTCGTTGATGGAGCACCTTCAACAGTTAAAGAAGGAATTTCTAAAGACGACGCTAATGCACTTGTTGCGAAATTCAAGGAAGTTGGCGCAACCTGCGAATTGAAGTAATTTGTTATGCTTATATAAAGCCTGCATAAATATTATGCAGGCTTTATGTTTATCCTATATAAGTTGAACATTTTTCTAATGCTGTGCCTTCGCAAAAACACCTACCCCATCTGTTATTTGCTCGTCACAGCATAAGTAAAATTAAGTTCAACTTATATAGTTAGTATATTTTTGGCTTGCAGAATTATGTAACTGGTGTTAAGATAAAAAAAGTGTTAATTTCTCAAACAAGTCTCTATAAAGCTTGTTTGAGTATAAAAATTGATTTTATTGTAGGAACACATTCTGCAGAATAAGTATGTAATTGTATCTGAAAAGCACGTATTTCATGGATGAAATATGATATGTTTGAGTTAATGCAGTTAAATAAAACTTAAAATGATGAATAATCCTAATATGAGAAAGCAGGAAGAGGAACTATGTCTGATAACAACAACTTAAAGATAAATGCCGCAGGGAACTTGGAGATAGGCGGTTGTGACACAGTTGAGCTTGCTAGGGAATATGGTACTCCACTTTATGTTATGGATGAAACAATTATCCGCCAAAACTGCAGACGCTACAAGGAAGCTATGGATAAATATTATGACGGGTATGGGCTTGTTTTATATGCAAGTAAAGCTTTTTGCACATTAGCATCCTGCAAGATTATGCATCAGGAAGGCCTAGGGCTTGACGTAGTTTCAGGTGGTGAGTTGTTTACGGCTGTAAAAGCCGGTTTTCCTATGGATAAAGTCTATTTTCACGGAAATAATAAAACCTGTGAAGAAATAGAAATGGGAATTGACCATGATATAGGGCGTTTTGTTGTTGATAACCATGAAGAGCTGAAAATTATAAACAGAATTGCCGGAGAGAAAAATAAAAGTGTTAAAATATCGATTCGTATAAAACCGGGTGTTGACGCGCATACTCATGATTTTATTAAAACAGGGCAGATAGATTCAAAGTTTGGCGTAGCCCTTGAAAATGGTGAAGCTCATGAAATGGTGTCTGAAATTAAAAAGATGAATAATGTTGAGCTTGTTGGTGTGCACTGTCATATTGGTTCACAGATTTTTGACCTCACTCCTTTCGAGCATGCGGCGGATGTGATGATTGATTTCATTGCAGATGTGAGGGATAAATATGGGATCAATATTTCAGAATTGAATCTGGGCGGAGGTTTTGGGATCAGGTATACTGAAAAGGATGAGCCTCTTGAATATGAACAATTTATTGAAGCTGTTTCAAAGGTAGTTAAAAAAACATGCAACGAAAAGGGATTAGGTCGTTTATTCATCCTAATGGAGCCCGGACGTTCAATTGTCGCCCCCGCAGGTATTACTTTATATACTGTCGGCAGCGTTAAGGATATCAAAGGAGTAAGAAAATACGTGTCGGTTGACGGCGGAATGACTGATAACCCTCGTTATGCCTTGTATCAGGCTGAATATACTGCCCTTATTGCAAACAGACCTGACGCTCCAAAAACGGAGGTAGTTACAATTGCCGGCAAGTGTTGTGAATCCGGTGATTTAATTGGAAAGGATATAAAAATCCAAAAAACACAACCGGGAGATATTTTGGCAGTGTTGGCAACCGGCGCATATAATTATTCAATGTCAATGAATTATAACAGGAACACTAAACCCCCGGTGGTTTTGGTTTGCAATGGAAAATCGCGTTTGATTGTTAAACGGGAAGATTATATGGATATAATTCGAAATGACACTATCCCCGAGGATTTGTGATTTGTTTTGAAATGATATACTATGTATGATGAAATAGAAATTCATCATAGTACAGATATGAATTGATGAATGTTTGCAATATAGTATAGGCAACAAGTGTGTTGATATTGCACTGTAATTTTATTCTCTATATTTATCAAATGCTTGCGGTGTATTACGTATTTTGCAAAGCAAAAACGTGTGTTGCACACAAAATGTATAAAGAAGGCGCTTTCAGCGCCCATAGCATATTTTGCAAGCAAAAATGCGGTTTGGCGCACAATTTGCGCAAGCGCTCATTGAATAAGAAAGAATTGGCAACATATATTGTTTAATTATGCGATATTCTTTTTTATATAACGCTATTATTTATTTTGGAGGTTCTGAATTTGGCAAAACCCGTTGTTGCTATCGTCGGCAGACCCAATGTTGGTAAGTCAACTTTCTTTAACTATATAACAGGCCGCCGGATCTCAATCATTGAGGATACACCAGGTGTAACCCGCGACAGAATTTATTCTGAAGGCGAGTGGCGAGGGCAAAGCTTTACCATTATTGATACCGGTGGTTTGGAGCCATTCACGGGGGATTACATTAAACAGCAGATGGTTCGCCAGGCAGAAATCGCAATGGAGACTGCTGATGTTATTGTTTTCCTTCTCGATATGAAAACCGGTCTTACCGCAGCAGATTATGATGTGGCAACATTACTCAGAAAAACTGAAAAGCCGGTGATTGTTGCGGTAAACAAGGTGGATCAGGTAGGGGATATGCCACCTGACGCATATGAGTTTTATAATCTTGGTATGGGCGAGATATACACCATATCTTCCATTCATGGTCTGGGAATGGGTGAACTGCTGGATGCCATATATGAGCACTTTCCCAAAGACATTAGTGAGCAAGAGGACGATGATATTATAAAGGTAGCCATAATAGGTAAGCCTAATGCCGGCAAATCTTCTTTAATAAACAACATACTTGGTGAGGAACGAGTGATTGTCAGTGATATTCCAGGCACAACAAGGGATGCTATTGACACTCCCGTTGAGCGAAACGGTAAAAAATATATTTTCATTGACACCGCAGGGATTAGAAGAAAAAGCAGAATAGAGGAGAACATTGAAAGATACAGCGTACTCAGGGCCTGGACAGCTGTAGACAGGGCTGATGTATGTATTATAATGATTGATGGCGTGGACAATGTTACCGAACAGGATACAAAGATTGCTGGTTATGCTCATGAGCAGGGTAAAGCCTGTATCATAGCTATAAATAAATGGGATGCGGTTGAAAAAGAAACAGGTACATTGGAGCGCTATCGGGAAACCGTAAAGCAGAGGCTTGAATTTATGAGTTATGCTCCGGTGGTTTTTATATCTGCCAAAACCGGTCAAAGGGTTGAACGATTGTTTGAGCTGGTTGATTTTGTTTTTGATCAAGCTTCATTCCGTTTACAGACAGGGATGCTGAATGATGTTTTGAATGAGGCTATGGCTATGGTTCAACCTCCTTCAGATAAAGGTAAACGGCTGAGAATTTACTATATAACCCAAGTAGGCATAAAGCCACCAAAATTTATTCTGTTTGTGAACGATAGAGAGTTAATGCATTTTTCTTATGAACGCTACTTAATGAATACCCTTAGAACCAATTTTGGTTTTGAGGGCACCCCGATTCATTTTATAATTAGAGAAAAGGGTAAAGATGAATTATAATTTTATAGTAAGGGTGAATGAAAAGTGGTATTAAAGTTGATTTTATCTGCTATTATTGGTTATATTCTCGGAAGCTTGAATGCTTCATTGATAATAGGCAAGGTTTTTTATAAAAAGGATATTCGTGAGCTTGGCAGCGGAAACGCCGGAGCAACAAACACACTAAGAACCCTTGGTAAAGGTGCCGCTGCTGCAGTTTTTGCAATAGATTTTGCTAAAGGAATTTTAGCATGTACATTAGGATATATAATTGTAGGTTACATAGAGAATTATGGCTGGGCCGGAATGTATTTGGCCGGTTTAGCTGCGGTTGTAGGGCATAATTGGCCTGTATTTTACGGTTTCAAAGGTGGAAAGGGAGTTTTGACTACCTTTGCAGTAATTTTATATATAAGCCCTGTACCCGCCTTAATATGCCTGGGTGTTTTTATTGTTATGGCAGCATTAACAAAGTACGTTTCCCTTAGCTCTATTATTGCTGCTTTATGCTGGCCGGTTGTTTCATTGTTTTTTGATGTGCCTGCCTTGGTGCTTGTTGTTGCCGTCTTTATGGTTATGTTAATTATATTCCGTCACAAGGATAATATAATAAGGTTGTTTCATGGAACAGAAAAAAGACTTAGTATAAAAAAGAATTAATATAATTATGGAGTTATAGATATGATAAAAATTTCAATAATAGGGGCTGGTAGCTGGGGCACTGCGCTATCCATTCTATTAAGCAATAATGGTCATGAAGTTTCCGTGTGGTCAATTGATGAGAGCGAAATTAAAATGTTAACTGAACACAGGGAGCATAAGCAGAAGCTTCCCGGCATAACTATACCCGATAACGTTAGCTTTACAACAAATTTAGAAGAAAGTCTTAAGAATTCCAAAGTGGTAGTTTTTGCAATTCCTTCAGACAAAACCCGCGAAACCGCTAATAAGATTTCACATTATATTAACAAGACAACAGTAATCGTTGCTTGCTCAAAAGGCATTGAAGAAGACACAGGTCTCCGCCTTTCACAGGTTATTGAACAGGAATCAGGAGCCTCAAGAGTGGTTACTTTGTTAGGACCCAGCCATGCCGAAGAGGTGGCTTTAGGTCTTCCGACAACAGTGGTCTCCGCTTCAAAACATCGTAAAGACGCCGAATTTGTGCAGGATATTTTCATGTCTTCGTGTTTCAGAGTGTATACCAATTCAGATATTGCAGGGGTGGAGTTAGGTGCCGCTTTGAAAAACGTTATTGCTTTATGTTGTGGAATTGTTGATGGATTGGGATATGGTGATAACTGTAAAGCTGCTTTAATGACGCGGGGGCTTACTGAAATAGCTCGCTTGGGAAAAGCAATGGGAGCCTCATCAAAAACCTTTTCAGGATTAACCGGCATGGGTGACTTAATTGTTACATGCACAAGCAAACACAGCAGGAATTGGAAAGCAGGCTTTCTTATAGGAAAGGGCATGACACTTGGCGAGGCTCTGGATGAAGTTAAGATGGTTGTGGAAGGAGTTACAGCAGCAAAGGCAGCACATAAGCTTTCCCGGAAATATGATATCAGCATGCCCATTGTTGAGCAGGCATGTCAAATATTATTTAATGAGAAGCCTCCCGAAGAAGCAGTTAATTCGCTTATGGGAAGAAGTAAAAAAAATGAAATTGAAGATGCAGGTTGGTAGGTATAATTTTTATTTAATTATTTCGATGAATAAATATGTATGTTGAATTAGAAATTCAATATATATAGATAATAGGTTGGGTGAATATTGTGAAGGTAGATTACATAAATCCCGTGCTAATCGCATCAAGCAAAATAATTAAAGTCCTTATTCAAGAAGACATAAAACTTGGAAGATTATCTCTCTTTGATAACCATGAGCTAGCCAACAGCATTGCAATTATTATGTGGATGAATGGTGATTTTGAAGGTCGATTTTTGTTTGCCATAAAACGTAATGTTGCAAAATATATTTCCGGAATAATGCTGGGTGAAGAAGTTAAGGAGCTGGATTCTATGGCAAAAAGTGCTTTGGCTGAAATGGCAAGTATGATACTTGGCAGGACAGGCATTATTTTCTCGGAAAGAGGGATTGATGTAAAAATAAGCCACCCAACTCTGGTTGAAGGCGATAGCATATATATTTCTTCAATGAATCAAAAAAAGCGTTCCATAGTTAATATTCCTCTTATCATGAGCCAGGGACGAGCTATTGATATGAAGATAGAGAGCGGAGAATTTACCCGCGATTAAGTATAGGAACTCATGCCTGGCGATATTTGTCAGCCGTTTCTTATTCATATTATATTGCACATGTGCCTGCTTTGGCTATGCCAAAACAAATGGCTTGTGCATCAAATCGTCTTTATATAAGTTGAATTTCTAATTCAACTTATATAGAATAATTAACTAATTGTCCTCTTTTTCTTCAATAACCTTGTCTACAGGTTTGCTATGCTTAAAATCAAGATGTTTATTCCTGCCGTTCTTATCATCTGAAACGGATTCGAGCATTTTACAGCTTCCTTCAAAAACAGCACCTTCGTCGGTAACAAAGCTATGTACTTCCATATCACCTTTCAGACGTGCGGTTGACTCCAAATGAAGATTATTCTTAACGTGAACATTACCTGTTACAATGCCTGCAATTACAAGGTTTTCAGCCCATATATCGCCGACAACAACAGCATTAACAAGTATAATAGCATCCCCTGCGGCTTTTATATCCCCCTCAACACGACCTATAACCTTTATTGAGCTGGTGGATTCCAAGTTTCCTTTAATCGTGGTATGTTCACCTATAATAGTGTCCATTGATGCAGAATTTCGTTTTTTCTTCATTTTTTAAGCCTCCTCGTATAATAAATAGTATTTGTGAGGTTTTAGTTTAATAATTTCCAGTTACAAACCTCGGACTTATTAATCATCTTTTTTTGTGCCTGCTATGGTTTCGTCCCAATAAATATTGTCGGATCAATAGCCTTATTATTTAATAGTATTTCAAAATGAAGGTGAGGTCCGGTAGCTGTACCGGTTTGTCCAACCTTAGCAATTTGTTCACCGATTTGAACCTTCTGCCATTTCTTAACCAGTGTCTTTGAACAATGAGCATATCGAGTTACAAGACCGTTTCCATGACTGATATCAATGCAATTACCATATCCGCCGTTTTTCCCGACAAATGTAACTGTGCCGGAAGCTGCTGCATATATTGAATTGCCGCTTTTTCCGCCAATATCCAAACCAGTGTGATTATGATACCATCGATAAACAGGATGAAGCCTTCTCCCAAACCCTGATTCAATAATACCAGAAGTGGGCCAAAAGGTAGGTAAATGATCCAAGTAATTTTTCAGTTCATCTTTTGTTTCTGCTAGCTCAGAAAACAGCTTATCTTCTTTATTATTAGCATCTTCAAGATAGTTTAACACCGCTTTCAACTCTGCAATTTTGCCCACGAAAGATATAGAAGGATCACTTGCTGCTGAAGAACGGCTTACCGTAAGACTTTTCATTTCCTTCTCTATATAATTTTGAGTGACATCCTGAACCTGTAAAGAAAATTCCGTTAACTTTTCTTTGGACAAATTATCGAGATCCTGTACTTCTGATATGGTTTCAATATTTTTTTGAACATAATCTTGCTGTTCCATAAGAAAATCATGTAGTGAGGCTTGGAGCCCCCGAATTTCACGGTTCTCATTAATAACCAAGGCAAGACAACCTGCAAGGACTAGTAAAACCAGCATAAAAAAAGCAACGAGCGAAAAAAATTTGGTGCGGAGATTTGAGATTTTCCAAGTTTTAATTTTTTCCGAATTGTGAGGTACCAACATTAATGACACATACTTCTTAGTCCTGGGTGCTTTCCCCCTTGTTTTCTTCATATCTTCCACCTTTGTTCCTCTTAATAATTTCTATCTATGGATGAATATAAAAAGTAGTATTAACATTCAAATAAAATTATATGTTGCACTGACATTACATATTGTTTTCTATTATAATACAAAATGATTGCAAAATGAAGAGAAAAGAGAAAAATAAATAGAATTATAAAATTATGACGGTAGACCTTCATAATTTGAGAAATATATCGCACAAATAGTGTAATAAATATAAATAATTTGAATAAAAATATAGCATAATTTGCTATTATATGTACTTGTTTTAACGATGAAGAAAGAAGTTCTCATCAAGTTTTCAGGTACACGCACAAAAACACACTTTGACATTTACATTTACATTTAGATTGACATTGACATTGACATTGACATTTACAAAAACACAAACACGAACACATACA
>DAIPML010000143.1:0-8606 GCA_036768735.1 Clostridiales bacterium
GTTAGGCGTCGGTCTGCAAAACCGGTTACGGCGGTTCAAATCCGCCAGGTACCTCTTTTGTCTTTAGTTCGGTCAAATTGGCAATAGCCGGATTCGCTCTAAACCACGAGCACAAAGACTTCTCCTTATTTCGAAAAACCCACATTTGCCATAATGACGTAGACCGGTTGTATTACAACTGTGTTTTTCGCTCCAAAAATAGACCACAATGGTGAATCTAAGGATATACCTGCGTGAATATAAATCATCACCGGATGGTGTTGTATGGTTTTGTTTTTACATTAGAAGAGATAAGGTGCATTTCTCAGCAAAAGTAAGATGTCATAGCCGTGACTGGGACTCAAAGAAAATGCGAGTTAAATCTACTGACATCAATTCTGAAGATAAAAACAGGATAATTGAAAACATACGTGCACGCATTAATGATGTATTTGTAAGGTATCGACTACGTAATAAAACTCTCACTCGTGATGCCTTCCTACGTGCTTATAACAGGCCCTCTGATTATGCTACTTTTTTTGATTTTATCAATTCAAACAAGAAAAATATTAATTTCGGTAATGAGGTTACTACAAACTACACACATAAATCCGTTATAAATAAAGTCAAAGAGTGGCAACCAGATCTTCATTTTGATGACATTACCGAGGACTGGCTTAACAGATACTTTATTTATCTGAAAAAGGATCTAAAAAACTGTGACAATACAGTTCATAAGAATCTTACTATCTTCAAAAAATATGTGCTTGCAGCTTACAGAATGGGCTATATGGATGAAAACCCTTTTTCTGATTTCAAAATAAAGCGAGGTTCACCAAGCTATACATATTTGACAGAGGATGAGTTAAAGATATTTATGGAAGCGTATAAAAACGGAGTCTTTGAAAGCAAGTATCACACTACATTGGAGTTTTTCCTTTTTATGTGCTTCTCTTCATTGCATGTAACGGATGCAAAAAATATGAGTTTAGAGCAATTCACCCAGGAATCATTTATATACTATCGTGTTAAAAATAGAAACTCAAAACCTGAACCTATTATGGTACCGGTATCAGAGCCTTTAAGAATTATTGTCAAGAATATAGTCGGAACAAGGAAAAAAGGAAAGATATTTCACAATCTGCCTGCAGATCAGACAATGAACAGATATTTGAAAGATATAGCTGCAGAATTAGAAGTGAAAAAGAAAATTACACATAAATCAGGGAGGCATACATTCGCAACATATTTTCTTGCAAAATCAAAAGATATTACTGCACTGCAGGAAATACTCGGACACAGTTCACTTTCAGAAACCATGATCTATGCACATGTTCTAGATGAATCAAAACAAGATGGGGTGAAGTATTTTAATGATTTGCTTTAATCTTTTTCAGCATAAAATTCACCCTCAATAATCTCATCGAATCCGTCAATAGTTATATTCTTTTCTATTTTTCTGCAGTAAAATTTCCTATTGCCTATTATATATATGTCTTTAGGATCAAGCTTTTCACCGTTGTCAACAAATTGTATTTTATAAAGCTTTTTCCTGTCAATCTTCTCCCCTTTCGAGTAAATTTCCTCATTTAAGAATTTAAGAGATAAAGCATTAACATATTTTCCATTGTATTCATATATAAAGTTGTAATTAGACCCGGTAAGTTTAACACTTTCCGAAATAGATCTGATATAGCTTAGCGGATGCCTTTGATCATCCATCGGTCCTGGCTCCTGTTCATAAAATCTAGTACTGTATTGACTATTATAAAAAGCAATCGAGATCTGATTACTTCCGGAACCTAATTTATTACCAGTTTTGTCACCCTCTATAATATCCTGTATCAGTGGGTTTGTAATAACACCATCCTTCTCTTCATATATAAGTGGTGTTTCATTACATTTCGCAATTGGTAAATGCAATTGCATATAATAGTTAGACATATTTAAATAAATCTGAAAATATGAACTATGGAATTCGGCAGGTATTATATCAAAACTCACATCATATTCATCAGAACTATTATTTTTCACAGGAGAATAATCGTTGACAGATTTTGCATTTACTTTTTTTGTATTTTCATTGTCTGTGACATATTCTATAAATTGCAGTGCGTTACTTTTGTACAATACCCTTTGACTTGATCTTACACTATCTGGTGTTTTATTTTTAATAGTAGTGGTTATTTCATCAATGTTCTGCTTATCACTCCCAGTATTTATATTAATTACATTAAGGCTATCAAGTAAAATCTTGTCAAAATTTTGATACCTGTAATATGGCGAATCAGGTAAGTTGTAGCTGATATTTTTTTCATGCTGCATTTTCTCGTCTGTATCTTCGACTTCAGCTTCAAAATCATCAAGCATAATTATATTATTTTCTAAGCTTGAAGAATAGAACTGATAATTTAGTATGATACTTGCATGCATATTAGAATTGTCTACAACTACTGTACAATCGAATAAGTTTTCAATCTCCTCTAAAAACTTTAATACTGTCCAGCCTGGAAGCATTTTAGAAAATTCCAGCGAGTCATTTGCATGTACAATATAAGCATATTTATAAATCGGATGTGATTCAATCGCATTGTCCAGTGAATAGCCAATGTTTGCGAAAATCTTTGATATTATCGCACAAAGATAAGGTTGCGGCCGGTAGTTTTCATACTTGTAATTACCTTCTACTGCGAGGTTGAGAAAACTACCATCATAAGCATAAACTGTCCTTATTCTACTTAGTGTTTTATCATAAATAAAACTATACTTATTCCCAACAAATTCTAAGTCACGATCATAAAATGGCAGGAGCTGATAATCAACTTCAGGATAATCTTTACTCAAGTTTGCAACAATCTCATTCTTATTAATAATAGCAACACCAAGATCCAGATCTCGCAAATTCAGATCGTTGCCAATAATATAATTTAGGCTGCTATTTCCTGCCAGAATTTGAATTTCGATAGAATTGTTCGAGTATTTTAAAATCACCTCTTCACCTTTAATAATAACCTTATTGTCGCTGACGATAATTGCAGTTCTGTTCTCAAATCTAGAAAGGCTATTAATTCGATTTATATGTTTATAAATTTTAGCGTTAACTGGGTTCTCAAGGGAAAGTGTTATATTAAGTGTATAATCACCTGATTTTGTGAAGAACGGATTTTCATTGACTATCTTGCAAGAAAAATCAATAGGTAAAACGGCTTCTTGGCCATCTATAAATAATTGTGTCATGTTCTAGATATATTTCTCTTCATTCTGTTATACAAATCACTTGCTCTTTTAATACCGCCTTTGCCCTCAATATACGTTTCAGACACAATCGGATCTTCAAGTTTCTTGTAGAGCTTTTCGTTGATCTCTGCTGACCTGTTTAAAATGTTCGTCAATTCACTTAACGAACCTGCATTATTAGTTGCCTGCTGAAAATTAGATAATGCCTCTTTAAATGATCTGCGTTGTGAAAACTCGCTGTAATTCAGTGCGGTTTGAAAATCACGTTCAGTTAAGCTTCCAATCGTATTTGTACGTTGAGCCTGGTCTACCACATTAAAAACTTTCCGAACGCTAGGATTGGCAACTGCAAAACGATTTCCCACAAATTCACCTTTGTGAACAGCACCATCCTCTTCCCACCAGTTGCCAGGTCGAGTATAACCACCGGTGGCATAACCTTCTTTAGCGGCTGATTGCTGCTGTTTAGCCACGGCGATTTGACCAGCCCCATAAAGGACAGCTGCAGCAGCTGCAGCAGCTCCTAAAGCGGGGCCAACGACAGGTATACCTGCCATTGCTTTGTATGATTCCATTGCTGCTAACGCGGTACTGGAAATAACATTTGCAACGGTTATAATAAACTGTTTATCCGCATACTTAGCTCTGATGGCATGAATGTTTATTTCTTTTTCTTCCTCAAGCTGCTCAACTCTTTTTGAGTTATCACCAGCCGCTTTAATAATTTTATTATATTTTCTCTCAACAGACATTTCTTCAGCCCGTTGGAAACTACTTAATGCATCAGATAAATCTGCAGAAATGTTTTGAACACCCTCTGCCATAGCTTCATATTTACCTAAATATTTATCCAGGTATTTTTCACGAAGCTCATAAAGTGACTGTTGATATTCCTCCTCCGATATCATCATATATTCACGCTGTAGATCCAGGAGCATTTTTTCATCATTGAAACTATTTGGAGTCCAATCATCTTCAACTGCCTCTTCATCGGGTCGCTTTTTAACATCATCAATCATCTGCTTTTGCAATGATTTTGATAAATTATAACGCCTGTTGGCTTCTGAAATCATTTTATCGGTAAGTTGAATTTCTAAATCAACTATTCCACTATTAAACTGGCTCCGTAATTCAATCATTTTTGAAATATGAGCAACCTCAAGTCTGTATGCTTCGATATTATATTGCTCTTCAGTAATGCTTTTATCAAGCAAACTATTTTTTAGATTAAGCAATTGTTTATCATAAGATAATTTTAATTCTGCTTCACGAAGTTTTAATGCACTATCGCCAGAGGTGTTCCCTGAAGTAGTTACTGTATTCTCTTCTTCTACAATTCTTTTTGTAAGCTCTAACTCCTTTTCTTTACCTGCAACGATAGCCTTTTGTCGCTCTATCCTTTGTGATAGTGAAGCAAGTTGAATCTGATCCGCTTGTTTTGAAAAACCAGTATCAATTGAAAAAGTAGGATCCTTAAGAACACCTGATTGAGTTTGCTTATTGTATAAATCCGCATGTTGTTTTTCAAGACTTTCCAACAAGGCTTTCTCATCTCTGAGTTGTATCCATTTTTCAGTATAAGCATCATAAGACTTCTTTTTATTCTCTGAAATTTGTTCTTCAAGAGTTTGATATACTTTTATCTGTTTATCAACACCTTCAATTTCATTATTTATCCTGGCAATATTCCTATCTGCAATATTTCTTATCTCACTCCCGGCACCTACTTTACGTGCTTCTTGCTCAGCAATTTTCGCTTCTAAATCAAGCCTTTTAGAATAAAGTTCACTCATTTTATCAGCAATTGCTTTCTGCTTAGCGTTCTCCAATATAGCGGCAGTATATTTTTCAATGGACTTTCGTGCAGTGTCTGTATTAATATTCTCGAGATTAAGATTACCTAAATACTCAGGAGAGATTTCATTCAGTTTATTTATAGCTTTTATTCTTTCATCTTTAGATATCTTTTCATTTCGGGCAATACCTAATAACATGTCTAACTCAGCACGCTCACGACCGATACTGTCTGCAGCCTTTTTGTTTACATCAATTATAGCTTCAGACTGAGTAATAAGCTTAGAATTACGATTACTCCATTTTACAAGGCCGTAAATTAATGCAGTTATGCCGGCAACCAATAAACCGATAGGATTTAATTTTGTGGTTGCCCATAATGCCTTTAATGATCTGTTCAATTCAGCTGAAGATCTACTTGCAAAAACATATTTCAATGACAGAATTGTCATTTGAGCAGATTCTTTTGTATACCAAATTATAAGTTTTGCAGTGTCTGCTATTTGCGCTCTCTTCCATAAAACATTAGCTTTCAAACCTACATTATACGCCAGAATGAGTGCGCCAATTTTAACTAAAGCAGGACCATATTTAGCAAAGAAATCCAATACATCAGGAAGTACCTTTATCACATAAGTAATTAAATTGGTGCTTTTGAGAAGTGCAGGGTTTAGCCGTTCACCTAGCTCCAACGTTGCATCTTTAAATGCTTTCCGTTGCTTCTCAAGCTGTGCCATCAGATTATTGTTTTTCACATTATACTCTTCTGTTAAAGAAGTGCCATCTGTAAAAGCCTTATTGGAAATCTCCTGTGCTTCTGAAACCTTATCTATATTTGTAGCTAGAGCAGATAATACACCTACTGCCCTGGCACCGTCCAATCCCATTTCTTTAAAAATAGGAATCAATTGTTGGAACCCACCTTTCTCAGATAGTGACTGAAGTACTTGTTTAATAGCCGCATTTGTATCAGTTTTAAGTAAGTCATTAAATTTGCCAACTTCTATACCTGCAATTTGAGCAAATTTAGCCGGTTCACTCATCATTTCAGTGATGAATTTCTGTAGTGCAGTAGCACTCATCTCAACAGCCTGTCCGGATTGGTCAAGTGCGGATGCATAACCTAAAATGTCTTGTACTGATATCCCGGCTTGTGAAGCTACACCCCCAAGTCGCTGGGTGAAATTAACTAGGTAAGCTTCATTTGCTGTACTACTTTGTCCGAGTTCATTTATTGCAGATCCTACGGCAAGCATGCGATCACGAAGCTTCATGTTGTTTAACTCCTCTGTTGAAGTCTTAAACACCTCAGTAATCTTACCAATGCTTGTAATTGCACCTTCTCCCAAATCCTCACCAAGTGCAACATCTATTTGGTTACCTGCTTCAACAAACTCCAGTACTTCGTTTTTAGCTACAATACCTAATTTGCCGGCATCACGTGCCAACATATTAAGTTCTTCACGTGCTGTCCTGGTATCCATCTGTTTGAACTCCTCATTGATTTCAACAACTACATCACGAGTGAGACCAGTCGTTTTCTGAACATCAGAATACACATCATCCATTTTGGCCATATCCTCACTGGCTCTTCTAAGTGCGAATGATAAACCTGTAATAGACGCAACAGCTGCAGTTATACCAGCAAAATATTTATTGAAACCATTCGCTAAACGACTTATTCTACTTTCAGAAACACTTGATTCCGTTGTGATTTTATTAAGCTCTCCGCGAACTTTTCGTATATTATTATTAAGGTCGTTCCACTCCTTACTGCCTCTTTTTATATTATTTGAGTTAAGCTGTCTGTTCATCGCAGTCAGCGCATCCTTTAATTCTTTTGGCTTGGCTGTATTGAGATTTGCTAGTACATGATTAACGTCAATAGTCTGCTTTTGTAGTTCTCGCATTGATCTGCGAGCTGCTTTTAGGTCAGGCTCAAGAGTTTTAGCAAGTGCGAAATCACCTTTTTTTCGTAAATCATCGATAGTCCTTGACAATGTTTGGGCATGAACACGCATTTCATCAAGTTCCTTCTTAGCCTGTTCACCATTGAGTAAGGTGGTTAGAACTACTGTATTATTATTCATGTGATTCATATTTTAAAACGAAAATAGAATCAATGAAAAACAGATAAAAAGACACTGGTATTAGAAAAAATCTTTCAATAGTTAAAAAAGCCAGCAAGTTGTTTAATCCTGCCGGCTTTTTAAGAACTGTTCTGATAAATTGGTAATCAGACTATAGGCATCTCTTGATAAATTCTTCCATTAATCATTTTGCCATTTGCTTTTTTATTTCTCTTTATCCCATCACTACCCCAAGTTCCCCATTGTTTAAAGAAGAAAGCAACTCCATTACGCTCAGCTTGCTCTTTAATAGACATAACCCAACCGGGTTCCATTGGTCGTGCTTTAGGTCCGCTCTCACCACCCACAATAACCCAATCAATTCCACTTAAATTCATTGACTCTAAATTTTCTAAAAGTGGTTCACAAGACAAAAATTTTATAGAAGCATCTAAACCCCTAAGACAGTCGATTCTATTTTTTGTTGACTGAGCTTCTACTGTAACTCCTAGCCATACATTCTTAGGTATTCTTCTGCTTGAAAAGAAATGTTGCATCCTTTCTGCTCTCTTAGTTAACAGCTGATAATTGTGGTGAGGAGTTATTTCGATAGTGGTTAATACTTTTTCTATAAATGAATCAGGTACTCGTTCATGAAACAAATCACTCATAGAGCATACAAATACATTGTGTGGTTTTTTCCATTTTAATGGCTCGTCAAGTATATCCTCATGTAATCTCAAGCTGAACCCATCTGTATATTTTTTTACACCCATTGCTTTAAGTCTGCCTGACATTGTTTTGGCATAACAGTTCATGCAACCTGAAGATATTTGAGTGCATCCTGTTATCGGGTTCCATGTTTTATCTGTCCATTCTATTTTTGTTGTTCTCATTGTGATACTTTAATTTTATAAATATCCTTCTCTTTTATTCTATGTATCAACTTTTTTATCCTGTTAAATTTGCCATCGATACTTATTTTTTCTTTATCTAACAACTCTTTTACCGCTTCAAAATATACATCTCCCAAACAACCTTGTTTCAATGAATATTTTAGCCCAGTTTTATTGTCATTAATATTGCCGTTCAGAATTTGTTTCTGAATATCTTCCTTTACCATTCTTTTTTTCTGAGAAGGCTCAATAGAGGAAAACAGTGTATCCTTTGTCCAATCATTGTTAATTAATTCATCTGATTCTCCCGCATATATATCTTTTCTCCAACAAACTTCTAAAAATTTTTCCATACCATATGTATGATTTGTACAAAATATTAATCCATATCTATTAGATCTTTTTAATATGCTAAAATGATGAACATAGAATTCTTTGTTTGCTGGCAAAAGACTCCTGTAATAATTAGCCATATGACGATGTGCCAACTTCGGATTTTCTTCATCAAAATTTATATCATTACTTTCAAAATATTTTTTAACTGCATCTTGTTCTTGAAAACGACGTACAGCCGATGTCGTTATATAAAAAATAGAATCCATAGATGGATACTCTATTAGTCTTTTGAATA
>DAIPML010000144.1:0-8548 GCA_036768735.1 Clostridiales bacterium
GAAAGCTTTGAGGATGAAGAGGTTGCAGCTTTTCTTAATAAACATTTTATATCTATAAAGGTTGACCGGGAGGAGCGTCCGGATGTCGATCACATTTATATGTCTGTTTGTCAAGCATTAACCGGTCATGGTGGTTGGCCGCTGACTGTAGTAATGGCTCCTGACAAAAAGCCTTTCTTTGCGGGGACATATTTCCCGAAGCAGGATCGCTATGGAATACCGGGCATTTTGGGCGTTTTAACGGGAATACACAATGCATGGACAGACAGAAAGAATGAACTATTGGAAGCAGGAAATCAGATTACACAGGCTATTCAGAAAAAAAATGTTAAAGCTTCAGGTTCCTTATCAGAGAGCATTATCCATGACGCATTCAAACAATTTGAGAGCATGTTTGATGAGATTTACGGTGGTTTTGGAAGTGCACCGAAATTTCCATCCCCCCACAACTTGTTTTTCCTTCTTCGGTATTGGTCTGCTTACAGTGAAGAAAAGGCTCTCAAGTTGGTTACAAAAACGCTTGATTCAATGCATAGCGGTGGAATTTATGATCACATAGGATTTGGCTTTTGCCGTTATTCAACAGACAGAAAATGGTTTGTGCCACATTTTGAGAAAATGCTGTATGATAATGCTCTTTTGTCTATGGCCTACCTCGAAGCATTTCAAGCAACAGGCAATGAAAAATACGCGAAAATAGCAAAAGAAATATTTGAATATATAGAAAGAGATATGACCTCACCGGAAGGTGCTTTTTACTCCGCCGAAGATGCAGATTCAGAGGGAGTAGAGGGACTTTTCTACCTTTGGAGCAAAGATGAGGTTTTATCCATACTTGGCAAAGAGGATGGTGAACTCTTCTGCAGTGCATATGATATAACCGGTTCAGGAAATTTTGAAAATAGCAACATTCCAAACTTAATTAAAAAGGGAAGTATAGATCAGGATCTTGCCCGAAAATGCAAAGAAAAGCTTTTTGATGGACGGGATAAGAGGATTCATCCTTTTAAGGATGACAAAATCCTTACTTCATGGAACTCGCTGATGGCAGCTTCTTTTGCTATGGGAGGAAGAATTCTCACGGATAATTCTTTTACGGAAATAGCAAGAAAAGCAGTGAAATTTATCGAAACCCATCTTTACCGCAATGACAATCGCCTATTGGCGCGATACAGAGATGGTGAGGCTGCGATACCGGCATATCTTGATGATTACGCTTATTTAGTATGGGCGTATCTTGAGCTCTACCAGACTACCTTTGAGCCCGAATTCCTTAAAAAAGCATTACACGTAAACGCTGAAATGAAGAACTTATTTTGGGATAAGGACAGCGGTGGATTTTTCTTTTATGGATATGATTCAGAAGAACTAATAATCCGACCAAAGGACGCTTATGACGGGGCAATGCCATCAGGTAACTCTGTAGCTTCAATGAATATAATACGCTTATCGAGAATTTCGGGTGAAGCAAATTTAGTTGAGGACTTTGAAGATGTGACAGCCTGCTTCGCGGAACAGATAGAACAGGCTCCATTGGGATATTCCCATATGCTGACTTCCCACCTTTTATATCTCAATCCGTCCCAGGAAGTTATCCTGATAGCAGCTGCAGACAAAAACTCAGTTAGCCCCTTTATTGATGTCCTCCGAAACAAGTTCCGTCCTTTTACCTCGCTAGTTTTATACGGAAGTGAGCATAGTGGGCTTACAGAACTAATACCTTATATATCGCAATACCCGACAACACCTGAAAAACCACTTGCTTACGTATGCAAAAACTTTGCTTGCGACAAGCCTGTTTCAAATGCAGAGGATCTCCAACATTCACTTTTGCAGTAATGTAAGACACAAGGGCTGTGGTATGCCAATCGAAGAACTTAATGGACCTCCAACGTTCACTTTTGCAGTAATATAAGACTCTTTACTGAAATCTGCTTTGAATATATCATTGTCTGTTTTGGAACAATATCTAAGGGTATCTATTCTATATATTTTAGAATAGAATATATAAATTACAAAAGTCATGAGTAAGCAGATTTATAACGTTTTATTAAAAAGCAAGCTGAAAATGCGCAAGAATCAAAGCGGTGGCGAAAGATTTATAGTGTTTTATATTTTTGTTTAAAGACTTTGCAGAGTATTGGGTGGTAGTTTAGGAGGTGTTTTGGATGAAAAAAGATAGATTAACAATGGATCCTGAAAAAATGAAAGCATGGAAAACCAATGCTGTCGTACAAATCCATAGAGAATTACCAAAGTCAAAGGTGCCGATTCCTTCCGATGAAAGCGTAGAGATTGCCAGGGAGTTTGTTAATGAAAATCAAAAGTAAATAGAAAAAGTATGCGGGGAGTATGTTTTGCTCCCCGCCTTTTATTTGCAATAAGGTTGAATTACTGAAGGGTATACTGCATAAATTAAAGTGAATTACATAAATGTATAATTCATTCCACAGTTATTATCCCAGTTTTCAGCACTGTCTTTAAAAACAAGATTAACAGTTTTGCCCGGTTCTGTGGTAACGTCAGCATGGAAAGAGTTGCCAAACCTGTTCATTCGTATAGTCTGAACATCCTCCCAAGCATTATTGCTGCCATACCCCACCATGGTATAAACGTCATCAGCTCCGCTTTTTGCGAGAAGCCCGTCATATTTTATAGTAGCCATATTGTCCGAAACCTTTGTAAATGAAATACCGTTGCTTTGATAGGGTTGGCTGCCAAATGCATCAAGACCTTCAGAAAACTCTTCTTTAAATTTCTCTGCCTTTTTGCTTATATGTTGACCGATTGAATTTTTTTTGCTTTTATTTTTTTTGGTATCCGTTTCAAAAACATTATCCAAAATACCCATGATTTTTTTACCTCCGTTTTTTTAGTTGTTTTATTGCATGTTTAGTATGTATCAGAACTATACTATTTATTAAGGATTTTTTTAGAGTGAGAAATATATATGCAAAATTTTTTTAAAGCTTTGTCTTTGCACGCTTAACTTATCATTCCTGTTTATTTTGCTTAAATGTACATGAATTCCCCTGAACTTACGTAAAATATATGTAAGTGATATTTATCATGCTCTTTGAGAAAATTAAAATAATGATTGCACGGGAGAATATTATGGAACAACTTGTTAAAAAAACTATCACTCTTGTTTTTTGTATTTTTGCAATTATCACCTCATTATTATTTATTCTTTCAGAAGAGTTTTCCATGGAGAACTTGCTTTTTCCTATAGTTATTATAACTATTTCCTGCGTTTTAGCAAAATTTCCTTATTTGTATCGTGTGAAAATTAAACGCCCAATTATTGCGCTGTCGGTTATTTCTTTTCTTGCACTATCCATAAGAATAATATGGGCAACACTTGTTCAAGTGATCCCTGAAACGGATTTTTACACATACCATACTCTTTCTCAAAATATCTTGCAGAACAATGTGTCGAACTCTGTTTTTGTTTCACTTTTCCCCCATGTCTTTGGCTTTTCAAAGGTTCTTTCTTTTTTTTATGCGATTTTCGGTTCAAACCCTATTACCGCCGTTTATTTGAACATTGTGTTAAACATGGGGATATTACTTCTATTGTATTATCTTGGCAAAAATTTAGTTAATGTAAACACAGGTCTAGCAGCGGCAACAATATATGCTTTTTGGCCCTCACAGATTTTTTTCAATGTATTTGTTCTTACAGAGCCTTTATATACGTTTGGAGTACTGCTTATAATATGTTTCTATTTTGCAATTATAAATCGGATTGAAAAACCAAAATACTTTTTTTTATTATTTATAATTCTCGGCTCTGCCATAGGGTTTTTAAAGCTTATACGCCCCTCAGCTTCAATTTTGCTTTTAAGCATTTTAATTCACTATTTCTTTATTGCCGAGAAAACAATAACATTCAATTATAATACATTTTTAAAGCGGAAACGAATCGCAGGATTAAATCGGAAAAGAAATCTCTGTGGTAATACCAGCAATAAAATCTTTTCGGCAGCCTTATCTGCAGTTCTTGTTTTGTCCTGCAGCCTAATCACAAGTGTTTCAATTAATAAAATTGAAGAAAAAATCGGTATTGATATGGCTCGCCACACCTCAGGCTTTTATTTGCTTGTTGGGACAAATCTCAAGGGAAAAGGAAAATATAATAATGAAGATGCTGCCATACTGCAAGCTATGCTAAATGGAGGAATGCCCGCTGATAAGATACAAAGGCAGCTATCCGAATCAGGTATAAAACGAATTCTTGAAACAGATATTATCTTACAAA
Organism: Clostridiales bacterium; assembly: GCA_036768735.1. GTDB lineage: Bacteria > Bacillota > Clostridia > DSM-8532 > DSM-8532 > JAAYGP01. The sequence continues at coordinate 4,262 of DAIPML010000144.1, forward strand.
TAAGACATCAAATGAATAAAAACAAGTGCATGTGGAGAATTGACAGCGACAGCATAAGCTTTACCAAAGCCACTATTTCACCTACCTCGCACATTAATATTGAAAAACATTCGATATGGCTTTCGGAAGTGGCTAACTTCTATTACTCTGTTTTCTTTTTATTAGCTCTATCCTCGATTTTCTTCCTTAAAAATGAAATTCCGCCTTTCTATTTTGTCTTTTATCTGTTTATATTGGGAACTGTAGCAGCGCATATGCTGGCAGAAGTACAAAGCCGCTATCATTATCCGGTCGTTCCAGTTCTTTGTATATTAGCAGCAACAGTGTTAACTCGAGCCCCTAAGGCTTCGGGGGGATACAAACCCTATGTAAAAATATGAATACGAGTACGAGTAATCAAGTGTTCTATGTGACCTCTTAGTTACTGTTCAGAGGTAACGATCTCTCACGATACTGCATGCATTTTGTGTGATTTTTGCTTTTATTGTTACATTGTGTGATGTATAATGGTGTTAAGCCATTAATTTGCATGATTGGTTTTGCTGCATTGACTCGAACAGCATGTATTTTATACACTAAATATGTGCTTTTCCGATATGCTTACGCATATTTATTCAACAATATGCATTCCTGCATTGAAACCAAGATTTAAGTATAACACGGAAAAGGGGATTCAAATGAGTGAGAGAATTCGATTTTCAGGAAATTACAATGACTTATGTAGCGACAAAGGCTTTCAGTTCGAGTTTGATTGTTCCCGGTGCGGAACTACATACCGTACAAGGTTTAAGGCTTCTGTAACCGGTACCGTTTCACAGGTTCTTGATGCTGCTGGAAGCCTGTTTGGCGGTGTATTCCATCGCACTTCGGATCTGGGAAACAGGATTCATTCCTCTGCTTGGGAAAAAGCACACGATGATGCGTTCCAGGAAGCAATTCAGGAGTTGTCTTCTGATTTCATACAATGTCCCAGATGCCAAGGTTGGGTATGCAAGGAAAAATGCTGGAATCAGCGTAAAGGATTATGTAAAAGCTGTGCACCTGATTTGGGCGTCGAAATGTCAGCAGCTCAATCCAGCCGTTCTGTTGAAGAAATATGGGCACATGCATGCATGGCTGACGAAGACAGAAATCTAAGCCGTGATAACTGGAGAGACGTAATAACCGCAAGCTGTCCTGAATGTGGTGTTTCCCTTGAAAAAAATGCAAAGTTTTGTCCGGAATGCGGTGAAAAATTGGCTAAGGAAAGGTTCTGCCCTGAATGCGGAGCAAAGCAAAACAGCAAATCAAAGTTCTGCACTGAGTGCGGAACAGTTCTATAAAACCGTATAAAGAAGCTATATGGTAAGCTGTGACATACCCCCGCCGTCTGAAGAGGCGGGGGCTTCTTGGGATGTACCGACTATTGCTGGTATTATTACCAAGCTATCCTCATTCGTCCAATGGTTCTTATATTATTTCATTATTGTCAGTTTCTTGTACTTTTCTCCGCATGTATGGCATGTTTTACTTGATGGATACCATTTATCAATCACAACCAATGGCTCAATGCGTATTTTACTTCGTAAAAACGCATGATGTTCAGCTTCAGCTGAACGAGTTCACTACACCATGGCGAGAAATTAAAAAGAAGCTGTAACAAAAGCCTTTAATAATTTTACAGCATTTTCAACATCGTTTTTATCCACCATCTCGCAAGGGCTATGCATATATCTGCACGGAATGGACACTCCGCCCGTGGGGATCCCTCCTGCGGTTTTGTGAATTGCTCCTGCATCGTTACCTCCCCTGCTTAACACTTCAAGCTGGTAAGGGATACTCTTTTCCTCAGCGCATTTAATTAAAGCATCTTTCACTTTTGGGTGTGAGATAGTATAACCGTCTTTAATCATAACGGTAGGACCTTTGCCTAAATCAATGGATAATGGTTTACATTCCGGAGTATCACCTGTGTCTGTTACATCAATAGCAACCGCAATGTCGGGCATTAAGCCGTAGGCTGCTGTTCCCGCTCCACGGATTCCTACCTCCTCTTGCACCGTAAACACAAATATAACCTCGTTTTGCACTTTATCAAGGCATTCTATAAGCTCAATCAATATAGCGCATCCTATCCTGTCGTCCAATGCCTTAGAGATGAATTTTCCATTCTGCTCAACTGCATCTCCAACAAAGACCGCAATATCACCTGCGGTAACCAGCTTTTCTGTTTCCTCTCTGCTTTTTGTTCCAATATCTATATACATACGATTATGCTTAAGATCCTTAAACTCCTCAAGCTTTTCCTCATAGAACACGCAACCGGTTATACCATTTTGGAAACGCACCTTTTGACCGAGTGAAAAGAATGAGCTTACACCGCCAATATTCGAATATCTAATAAAGCCTTTTTCATCTATATAAGTTGCGACCAGACCGATTTCATCCATATGTGCTGCCAGCATAATCCTCTTGCTCTTGCCCTTGCCCTTTTTAACAGCCACAAGGTTTCCTAGGGTGTCTGTGTATATTTCATCGACTTTACCGGATATTCTTTTTTCAATAATTTCTCTGATCATTTCCTCACGACTGGACGGTCCATAAACGCTTGTCAATTCTTTAATTAACGATATCATATTTTCTACCTCCCAAAAATATAAGAGTCAACATACTTTCCCCGCTTAATAGCTTCTATCCCTAAAGCTTAGAATAGGGACTTTACACCATTTGCGGCAGCTTTTCCAAAGCTTTTTCCACCAAGTCTCGCATATTCTCTAAATCCTTTATGTCAAGAACCGAAACCGGTGAGTGAATATATCTGCAGGGTACAGAGACTGTAATTACTTTAACACCCGCTCCTGATGTTTGGATTCTTCCTGCATCATTGCCTCCAGTGGCGGTTTGTTTCCATTGGTATGGTATTTTTTCTTCCTGCGCAGTTTTTTCAAAATGTTTTAGAAGTTCTCTGTCTCCGATGGAGGTTCTGTCTGCAAAGGACAATGCAGGCCCTTTTCCCAAAAGCGTGGATTGTTCGTGCTCCTTAACTCCGGGCACATCTGCGCAGGTAGTTCCTTCAATAACAACGCCAATATCAGGCATAACCCTGTTTGCCGCAACTCGAGCACCCCTAAGACCAACCTCTTCCTGAACAGTAAAGCATGCGTATAATTCAAAAGGCCAAACCCTTTGCAGAAGCTCAAGCAAAATAACACAGCCTGCTCTGTCATCAAGAGCCTTTGCCTTTAACCTATTTTCACCAAACAAAACAGGATCGCTTGAAAAGGCTGCATAGTCACCAAGACTAACAAGGCTTGATGCATCGGATTTATCCTTTGCTCCTATATCAATATATAAATTTTTTAATTTAACAACACTTTCTCTTTCATCCTTATCCTGAAGATGAATGGACTTTTGAGCAATAACCCCGGGGATTTTATCAGTTCCTACCCGCACATGCTGACCCGGCAGAATACGACTATCCATACCCCCTGCTGTGATGAATTTCAGTTTCCCGTCTTCTGTGATATCCTTTATCATCATTCCGACTTCATCCATATGCGCTGCCAGCATAACCTTTAGTTGGCTTTGACCGCTGCTGTTACATTTAACAATAAGGTTTCCCATGCTGTCAATTACGTATTGAAGCGAGTTTTCTTTTACATGGCTTAAGATATAATCACGTACATCCTGCTCATCACCTGAGATACCGTCAATCTTTGTTAGTTCCATGAGTTTTAGAATCATAAAATCCCTCCCGGTGTTGCTAATTCACCGATTTCCCCCGCTGAATACTTTGCGGCAAGGTTAGCAGCCATTTCTACATCACTTATCTGAATAAGCTCCACGCCTGTGTGCATATACCTTAAGGGAATTGACAGTTCAACTGTCGCAACACCTAAACGAGAAATCTGAATAGCCCAGCATTCGGTGCCTGGGTCACCTGCTTCAACGCTGAGTGATGTCGGAATCCTTTCCTTCTTCGCAGTTTTAAGCAGGTTTTCTGTTTCCCGCCGGTTGTATGCAGGGCCTATTCCCACAGGAACACCTTTTCCCAACGGAAAGCATTTTGACTTTTCAGCATCCGGCATATCGCCGTGGGTAACATCAATAACCACAGCCACATCCGGTTCTAATGAATATGCGGTCGTCATTGCACCCAGTGCACTTGTTTCTTCTTGTACCGTAGCAATTACATAAATATCATTATCATGCTTCATGCTCTGGAGCTGCTCAAGAATAAGCACAAGCGCTGCCACACCACAACGGTTATCCAGATTGCGTCCTGACAGACATCCGTTTTCCATTTGC
>DAIPML010000145.1:0-8542 GCA_036768735.1 Clostridiales bacterium
ATAGAGAGGCAATACAGACGCTTTTTAAGAAAGATAAATATGGAGCCATCCTGTTTTATTCCGATAAGTGCTTTTGAAGGTGAAAATATAGCAAACCATTCAAAGCAAATGCCTTGGTATGAAGGAATGAATGTGCTGGAGGTTCTGGATTCCTTTGAAAATAACGACCAACCGGAGGACAAACCATTCAGGATGCCGGTACAGGATGTATATAAATTTACCGGAAATAGAGATATGCGAAGAATTGTAGCCGGAACAATCGAGTCCGGAAAAATTTCTGTGGGTGATGAGGTGGTTTTTTATCCTTCCGGGAAAAGAACAAGAGTAAAATCTCTGGAAGCTTTTAATCTTGAACCTCAAAAGACACTTGGAGCAGGCTGGGCGTGCGGGTTTACGGTCACAGAACAGATTTACGTGAAACGAGGTGAAATGGCGTGTCTTTCAAAGGAAAAGCCGCCGAAAGTAACGGGACGTATGTTGGTTAACCTGTTTTGGCTTGGGAAGAGCCCGCTAGTTAAAGGGAAAAACTATTATCTGAAGCTGGGCACAGCTAAGGTAGGCATGCAACTTGAAGAGGTTCACAGCGTGTTGGATGCGTCCAATCTTGACAGCAAAAAAAAGGATCAGGTTGAGCGTCATGAGGTTGCGGAATGCGTTCTTAATCTGGATAGGCATATTGCCTTTGATTTAGTGGAGGATGCTGCCATTACAAGCCGTTTCGTCATTATTGATGAGTTTGAAATTTCCGGTGGCGGAATTGTCATGCAAGAGATGAAGGATCAGACCAGCTGGGTGCGTGATAAGGTGCTAATGAGAAATTACAAATGGATAGGCAGTGAAATCAGTGCTGAAAAACGCTCGGAGAAATACAATCAAAAAGCTGAATTGGTGTTGATTACAGGAGAGCGGGAGAGCCCAAGAAAGGAAATTGCTAAACTACTTGAAAAGCAGTTGTTTGACGAGGGAAGGTTTGTTTATTATCTTGGGATAGGTGGCCTATTATACGGGGTTGACGCTGATTTGGTGACAGGCGAAATAATTCCCTTTAACAAGAAAGAGCATATACGAAGGCTTACCGAGGTTGCCAATATAATGCTGGAATCGGGTATGATACTTATAGTTTCAGCAATTGAGCTTGATGCTTCGGATTTGGAGGTAATTAACACCGGAATACCTGCTGAGCGTATTTCTGTTGTTTGGTTGGGTGAAGATGTTACTACTGATGTACCTGTAGATTTGGTAATAAAAGGAAACAACGATTTTGAAAAATCGGTCGGTCTAATAAGGAAGGCTTTCGAAGGTAAAAATGGGAACGGAATATAGAAAGCAATGAAAAACAGAAAACACCGAATGTAGATCCATTATTCCTGCGGAAACATATTCCGAATCATAAATATATACAATCATATTGAAAAAGCATGCATGTTGTAGCCTGAAAGGTTACAAAAAGCGCTAAAGTATCTTATGCATGATGTACAATGTTTTTTATGTTAATGTAATGAAATAAGTTCTATCATGGGGGAGGATTACATGCGTTTGTCCAGAAAAAGTGAATATGCACTTTTGGCTCTTATTGATCTTGCCGGTAATTACCCGGCGAAAATGGTTAAAATCATGGAGGTTGCAAATAGAAACGGCATCCCCAAAAAGTATCTGGAACAAATTTTTTTACAGCTCAAGGGAGCGGGATATGTAAAAAGCACAAGAGGTGCGAACGGGGGATATGAGCTAGCAAAAGCGCCGGATGAAATCAATCTGGCTGAAATAATTCGCTTAATTGACGGACCACTCGCCTCTGTTGGTTCTGCCAGCCTGTATTTTTTTGAGCACACGCCTGTTGAAAAAAACGAAAAACTCCTACAGGTATTTAAGGATATACGCAATTTTGTCGCAGATAAGCTTGAAAACACAACTCTTGCTCAGCTTTTGGAGCATGAATGACAGAAGAAGTTATATGTATGATCAATAGGCAAATGACTTAAGTAACATATAGTCACAGTTCATCTATTCATTTCTTTGGATAAGCTACAGCTCGGAGTCCATGTTATCTATTTTTTCTTACTTTGCATTCTTTCGCTGTATTCTAATATCTGACACGCAAATTCATCTCTTTAGTTTCAAGCTTAAATTATTGTTGTATATTCTATATTATTAAAGTATACTATGTCTATATACATTGTAGACAAAGGAGATTTATTATGGATGCAACAATTTTTTTGTTCATATTTGCCGGTTTTTTAGCTCAAATGGTTGACGGGAGTATTGGTATGGCCTATGGTGTCAGCTCTACAAGCCTTCTACTTAGTATAGGAGTTCCCCCGGCGGCAGCCAGCGCATCAGTACATACAGCAGAGGTTTTCACAACCTTCGTATCAGGCATTTCCCACTGGAGGCTTAAAAACATAGATAAAAAGCTTTTTTCGTCCCTTGTAATTCCCGGTGTTATTGGCGGAATTATAGGTGCTTTTATTTTATCAAATATAGACACAACAATAATTGAGCCTATAATTAATGTATATTTGATAATTATGGGGATAAGGATTATTTATAAGGCTTTTAAGGAACCTGCTGAAAAAATTCTTGCCCCGATAAAAACTTGGATACTCGGCATTTTTGGAGGCTTCTTGGATGCAATAGGCGGAGGTGGATGGGGCCCTGTTGTTACAACAACACTCGTTGCGAACGGACAAACACCCAGGTATGTTATAGGTTCGGTTAATACATCAGAATTCTTTGTTACTCTTGCGCAAGCAGCCACATTTGTAACCTTATTAGGAATAAAAGAGTACTGGCAGATAATTGCCGGGCTTGCAGTGGGTGGTGTCATAGCCGCACCTTTTGCAGCCATACTTACAAAAAAAATAAAACCGAAGACAATAATGCTTATTGTAGCGATTACAGTTGCATTACTAAACGTTCGGAATATTATTTTAGCGTTTCTCTAATGTCTTTGCTTTTATAAGCAAGGTATAAACTGATTTCTACTTCAGTGGAGAGTTCAACCATCCATCACTTAATGGTACAATTTATTGAAAGGACTGAAAGCAGCAGTGGCGTTCTCTGCGTAAGCGGAACTGGTAGCAGACTAAGACTAAGACTTGGTTGCTTGCAGGCTCTGCCTGCTGCTGCCCATATATCAGGTCTGACCATCATCCAACCTGTTTCATAGGTGCAAAGCGTATTTTGAAAGCAAAAACAAGCGCTCATTGAAAATCAATGTAGCGGGTATTCGCCCTCCCAAAGTGTTTTTGTGAGATTTGGTGTCCAATCTCCCAAATAACTTTTTAGTTCCTCATTTAAAAAGTCGTCTCCGCTAATCTGGTAATTAGCAAATGCTTTCGTTCCGCGTAATGCAGAAGCTTCCACGCCAACCGTGAATTGTGAACAAGCTTTGGAAAATGACATTTCACCGCCACCTATAATATCCACATCATCAGCGGAGAATTGTCCGTTTGAATCCTTTGTGGCGCTGAATTTCAAATATGTTTTTATAGGTCCTGCTCCTATTTCAACACCACCATTATAGGCGGTGGTGTTGCGAATATGATTTTCCATTTTTCCAAATTCAATTACAGGCGGAACACCGGGGAGATCAATTTTAACCTTAAACCCGGATTTATACGGCCCAACAACACCCTGAACAAAGGGGGTATTGATTTTAACTTCATAGGGCTTAATAATTTTTTTGTAGTATTCGGAGTTCTCGTCTAACTTACCAGCTTCAAAACGTTTTTTTGCCTCCATGTTTTTTAGAATTTGTTGATTAGCCAGCTTCTCGCGCTCCCTCTCTTCCTTTTCCTGCTCTGCGCTTAATGCGGCATTGTCGCAGCCACATTCTTTTACATCGTATACAAATGAATGTGAACGATACACTTCAGTTAAAGTAACCGACAAATTGCTTAATAGCGATGCTTGCAGCTTATCTTCGATATTTTGCCTGATTACATCATCAGAGATTAATATAACATGCTTCATACAATCATTGTACATTTGTTCGGCTTTTCCTTTTATTTTCTGCTGGTAGGCGGTAACTGCAGCTTGTGTTGCCTGATTCCATGAAACCGCCTCAATATTATTGATTTTAGGGTAATATTTGGCGTGAATTCTATGTATGTCAGATGCACTTGCCTTTTCCGGTAACTTTGATAAAGCTGCATCCATTTCTTCCCATAATCCATCAACCTTATCTCTGCAGTCGTTTATAATTTCTCCCACCTGTTTTGTAACTTTTGAGTTCACGATACCCAAATAACTGGTATAAGTAATGTGCTTTGTATTAAACATATTAATATTATAGCGTTGGACAACGATGTCCACCGGGTTTTCATATTCATATGGATTAAGTGTGAAAACAGAAAACTCGGGGAAAATTTCGGAAAAGGCTTCATAAAATGTTTTCAATGTGTCGTATTGGTTGTCTTTCTGATATTGCAATGCAAGTGCGGCCGCCCTTTCGGCTGCTTCTTCTGAAATCTCTTTACTTAAAGCCTTTAACTGCAGCTCATCAGCTTTTTCCTGTAATTGATCCAGACCATAATAGAATGCTTCAAGAGCAGACTGCCCCAAAGGGCTACTAATTGCTTCAAGGTTGGAGTATTGGGATATTAACGTTATCTCAGGAGCTTTATACACCATTTTACCCTGTACCTGCTTAATAAGTTGATTGAGTTTTTGCTGTGCTTCCTCATCAAATTCTCCAAGATAATCGGCAACGGATATTGAGTCAATAGTGTTTAAACTGTCACAAGTCTGTTTCAGCCGTTGTTCATCAGCACTGCTTTCACTGACTCCCGGTTTTTTAATGTCTTCCTCAGATTTTTCGCCTACCTTCCGGCTTGCTGATATAAATGCAGGGTATTTTGCTGTTTCCGCCAATAGATCAAGTGCCTTCTTATATTCCTTAAGAACCATATAGGTGTTATATAAGCCTTCAACTGCAGGATAATACTCGTCGTTAATCTCACGAGCCGACTGAAAACATCCGTAAGCTTCTTCGTATCTACCGTTGTCTAAATATAAGTTTCCGAGGCTCACCAGAATAGGTAAAGCTTCCTGCGAATATTGTTCGCCTCCTGCCCTGAGTAATGCATAATGATATACTTTTTCAGCATCACTATAAAGCTGTGAAACAGTATTGCCAAGGGTTTTTTCTGTCATAGAATCGTCGGCATAAGCTGCCAGTGCCGCTGCAAAATTTGCTGTGGCTGTTATGTCTTCGGGATTAATAGATAGCACTGCCGCAGCCATGGCCAGATAGAAATTCTTAGCGCTGGTATAGCTTAAAGCCAATGCTACATTTATGGAGCTATGCTTTTGAAGACTTATTTCCTGCTCGGTGCTTTTTTTACCGTTGAAATCCGGTTTCCAAGTAATCAATCTATCATATTCAGTTTTAGTATCGGGCTCAATATTCGGATAAGACAAATTATAATAGTGCTCTGCTAAAGACAGAATATTAGGCTTTGTTGTTTCTTTCAAGGTATCTGCAAGGATTTCTTTCGGCGTTTCATCTATTATTTCTTGTAGGTTTGCAGTTGCTTCACCGTTGTTGTTATTGCTGCTACTGCTACTACTATTGCTACTACTATTGCTACTGCCACTGATGCTACTACTGTTGCTGCTACCGCTATTGCCATGATTATCGCCAAGAATCTCGCTTATGTTAGATGGTACATTGCCTGTTTGATTATAGTATACATAAGCATCAATGACTTTTTTTGCTTCGGAAATGCTGGGTATTTTAAAGGTGCATGCGCTAAGCAGTGAAAACAGTATACATAATACTAATAATAACGCCGTTTTTCTCATAATAAAAAACCTCCCGCCATTAAAGGGATTTTCCGCGAGTGCTGAATTTTAAACTTTTAACATATCTATTAAGTTTTGTAATACTTGATTTTAGTGCAGTAACTCAAAAACCATTTTATTTCGGGCTGCTCTAACCTCCAAGGAGGTTATTCAATTGCACAAATCTCAATTTATTCCTGTATGTACGATTTAATAATAGCTGCTTTTATGGGGAATATCAACTAAAATATTGGGGTAAAAAACTGAATAATGTATGACAAGATATATAAAGCTGAGTATAAACAATGATAAACGTTCAATGAGTGCATGCGCATTTTTCGTAAACAGAGCCTTGTATATGTTCAACATAAATATTAATATTAAACTCACTCATCCATCAGCATGTCCCATTCTTCCAGATAGCGGAGGTTCAATGCTTCCTGTTCTACAAGCTCTTTGTGAAGCTCGGTTAACCTTAAATAATCCGAAACAACTTCATCTGAATTTATTTCTGATTTGAGCTTTGCTATTTTTTCATCGCATTCAGCAAGATTTTCTTCAAGTTTTTTAATTTTTGCTTCTCGCCTTGCTTTTTCTTTAGCGGGAGTAGTATAGCCTTTCTTTTCTTTTTTTTCTTTGATGACGGAGGGTTTTTGCTCAATAGTCTTTTTTGCAGCTTGTTCCATATAATACTCGTATCCGTAGGGGTAAAGCTTGGTATCGTCATCTTCAAACACAAAAACTGATGTAGCTATCTGTTTGATAAAATATCTGTCATGGGAAACAAAAAGAAGCGTGCCTGTGTAGTCTTTGAGTTTCTTTTCCAGCGTCTCTTTACTAATGATATCCATATGATTCGTAGGTTCATCCAAAATTAAAAAATTAGGTCTTCTCTTAAAAATTTTGCACAGTTCAAGGCGAACCTTTTCACCGCCGGAAAGGGCATTAACCGGCTTAAAGACGTCATCTCCGGTAAACAAAAAAGCTCCGAGAGCACTGCGTACCTCTGTCTGTGTAAGCTTAGGGAATTCGTCCCAGAACTCATCAAGCACGTCTTTATCACTTTTGTACTGAGCCATACGCTGATCGAAATACCCGATCTTAACCCTCTCGCCAATAAAAAATTTCCCGCTGAGGGGCGGTAGCTTATTCACAATTGTTTTAAGGAATGTAGATTTCCCAAGACCATTACCTCCGAGAATCCCAACCTTTTCTCCACGCGTGATGTCAAGGGAGATCGTTGACAAGGGCTTATCGTAGCCTATTACTAAATCCTTTGCCGATAATACCAGCTTAACGCTTCGGTATTCCGGCTCGAAATTTACATAAAAGCTTCGCGTGTCTGCCACTTCGGGTGCCTCGACTATATCCATCTGCTCAATCTGCTTCAGCTTAGACTGAGCCATAGCGGCTTTAGAGGCTTTGTAGCGAAAACGCTCAATAAGTCCGCTTAAGCGGGCAATCTCCTTCTGCTGAAAAATATATTCCTTTTGCTGTTTTTCCCAGTCAATACGCTTTTTTTCTGCGAAATCAGAATAATTACCGCTGTATCTTGTAATCTTTCCCCGCTCAAGCTCGTATACAATGCTTACGGTCTTGTCAAGAAACTCTCGGTCATGTGACACGATGACCACTGCATTTTTATATGTTTTAAGATATTCTTCAAGCCACTCAATAGCGTCTATGTCAAGATGATTGGTCGGCTCGTCCAGCAGTAATATATCCGGTTTACTCAATAACAGCCGGATAAATGCGATTTTAGTGCGCTGCCCTCCCGAAAAATCAGAAAGCTGCTTTGCTTTGTCTTCTTCGGTGAAACCAAACTGCTTTATTGCGATTTCGTATTCTTTTTTATAACTGTATCCGTCAAGCAGCTTGAATCTTTCCTGCAGAACCGAATATTTTGTTAACGCCTCACCACTCGGATTTGTTTCAATTTCTATTAAAAGCTTTTCCAAGCTGTTTTCGATCTCGGTTATATTTTTATAGGCTTTTTTAACCTCATCTTCAAGCGTGATGGATTCGTCCTCAAATGTAACTTGTTTAAGATATCCGATATCGACATTTCCGGATTTGGTAATGGACGAGTCTTCGCCATTATCAAGTTTTGTGAGTTCATATTCACCAATGATTAGCTTTAGCAGAGTTGTCTTGCCGCTGCCGTTTCTACCGACCAAAGCAATCTTTTCACCTTTATTAACCTCAAAATCAATACCCGAAAAAACGACTTTTACACCAAAAGCAACGCAGCCGTTTGTTATCTTAAGCAGCATTATTTGTATTCCTCATTTCGTAAAGAATAATCCCCACATTCGAATTGGGGCTCATCTGTGTAAAAAACTTCTTATACTCCTTAAAATAAAGAGCCCAAAATCTCAGGCTCCTTATTGGTCTATATCTCAAAAATATATTATTTTTTCAAATCCACTTCTGGATATTAAGCCCCTCTATATCTTTTCTTTCTTCCATTATTTTTTCAACAGATTTTACATCATCATCGCTGAAAAAGTTTGAATACTTCAATAAATCATGTTGACCATCATCAGCAGGTTCAATGAAAGTTATAGCTACAATATATTTTCCCTTAACCGGTATTGGTTCAAGTGTCTTGAATTCTTTACCATCGTATATAGCTTTAATGGCATGCATAAACATCACCTACTTTTTAGATTTAATGTCTATATTATATTATATTATATCATATAATTGCGCATGTGCTCACGTTTTGTTACAAAACGTTACCTATATAGCCGAC
>DAIPML010000146.1:0-8538 GCA_036768735.1 Clostridiales bacterium
TCGATCTTTGCTCCTTTTCCGCCAAACATGCCGGGAATGAACTCGCCAAATTCGGAGCCGGCAAGGAATTTAATGAGAGCCGCGGCCCTGTCTTGAGTTAATCGGCTCAAAAACTTTTCATTAACGTTACCGATATGCGAAAGCAATTCAACAACTTTATGTCCCAGATTACCAACACGAATATTGGTATTTTGTCCAATTTTCGTTTCGGTTCCTATTAAATTACTATGGTCAATAAGTTGCTGTATTAACTCTTCAAAAGTAGCCATTTATTCTTTTTTTATCAAAAATAGAAAGTTGCCCGAAAGTGGAAAAAGACAATAAAAAAACGGTTTGTTTCACAACAAACCGTTTCAATAATTCATTTAAAAATTACTCGTTGGGATTTCTCATTATGTAGGATATACTTCTTAGGTAATCAATTCCTGTCAATTCAATCATTTTCTCCTGCAACCGCCGTTGGCTATACCAGTATTTCAACGAACGCCAGGGTTTTGGCACACGATTGGGATTTGAAATCCTGTTTTGTCCACCACTTCCTTTTGTACCTGGAAAAACAGCACCATCCAAATACATTCCATAATGATTAAACATATGATCAATTTTAGCTGTATTTCCACCTGATTGCTTCATTAAGAACATGCTAAAACTCCTTCGCAATGCGCCAGATGAATATCGAACCATCCCATCCGGTCGCTCAGAAACTCCAACGTATTCAGCATCCATCTGTTCAATCCAGAATTTAATCATAAATTCAGCCCACTGATCTAAATACTGTTCCCGCTCAATATTTACTGAATCTACAGCCATTCTTCAGAATCGTAACAAAGATTAGTTGGAATATTAACAGGGATTATAAAAAACAGCCCGGTGCAACCATTTGCGAAATAGCCAGGTATTTCGTTGTATGGAATTCTTTCTGTAACCAAATATACCATGTCATTTTCTAAACGGCTTTTGTCTCGAATCAGTTTTTTCAATACTGTTTTATAGATTTTCCTGCATTCTGCAAGTGCATCTTTCTGAGACTGCATATCACCATACCGGTATTGTTTAAGCACATATACAACAATTGTTTTCCGGTCCATGTATCCGCCCCCTTTTTGAAAAGTAAAGCCGTCCTCAGTATCATCAACAGCAAAGAAAGCTTTATGATACCTGAATCCGTCAATCACTTCTTCCAGGTGTTGCATGCTTGAAACTCGACTATACTGATAGTTTCCATTGACAGCCAGCTTCATTTTGTCCCTAACTTCCTTCTCAAAATAGGTATGTGCATCAAAAATCATTTCTTAATTTTACTTTTCATTATTTTATACTCTAACGCCTTAGCGTCCAATTCAGCCAATGCCGACCAGGTATCAACATCATAGATGTCATTAACTTTCGTAACATCCCCGCTACTTAATGAGCGCATCATATTTTCTATCTGTTTACGCATATTTGGCGGTGTAGGTGTCTCTGCTGGATCCACTTCCATTTCAATAAAATAATTCGGAAAATGGTTTTTTAAAACCTTTTTCAAACCGATGTACCACAGGAAAACGGTATAACGCATGTGAAACGGAAGTCGCGCGAAGCGACGGGAAAATTTCTCTGTGTTCGAATCACTAAATTTTTTTCGATTCGTATAAAAGCAAGCACAAAGCCTGTCTAAGAATATCGGATTTTTCTTAAAAATAAATGCCTGATAATAGTTTTCTATAGCTAAATACTGCCTCAATGGAACATTTCTAAGGCGTAAATCAACATGTGTTTTTCCGGACATTTTACGCAATGGAATTACTTCATCAATTCCAGAAGTTAGATACTTGAACTGCTTCGAAAACCACAAAACTTCCTGCTCATCCAATGATAAAATAAAATTCTTCTTTTTGAACCATCTCTTTTTTTCTTCAAAATTCTTTTTTTTATCAGTTGAAAACGGTTGTGGCGAACTAACTTTTAAACCACAAAACCTTACAAATGCATACGTAAGAATTTCTTCCTCAGTAAAATCGTTTTGTGAAAACAACCATGAAATATAAATTAGTTGTTTTTCGTTCAACTCTTTCCAACTTTTCGGGGCTGTAAGCTCAATTGTTGTTTCAAACATTATCCAAAAAAATAAGTTGGATCTTCTAATAAATTTTCATACCTGGCGGCGATTTTTAGCTTATATTCATCCGACCCGGCATAATCTGTATAATTTGGCAAATCGGCAATCATTTCGTTAACAATAACTTTTAATTGTTCTTTTGCTTTGTAATCTTCGTTCTGCAGAAACAAACCAATAATGAATTTGAGGCGATTAATTAATAGCTCTTCATTTTTCGTTAAATTTCGAGATCTATTTTTGTCAATTAACACATTCATATACTTCCGGCTGATAAAATTTGAAATTTCTTCATCCTGAAATCCTTTTATGACCCCATGTAACCGACGTAATTCCAGATACGGAATTCTTCGCCTTGCAGCTTCTGACTGAAGTACAGCTCCCCCCTTGTAACTTATTGTTGCTTTAGTAACGTTCGTTTCCAACTTCTCATAATCACCGCAATACTGCACGAAATCAATTCCTGTCCAATACAATAATTCTGTTAAATAATTAAAGCGATGAAATTTACTCCATTCTCCTAAAAGGGCAGGAGTACTGTAAACCTTTACTATTATACCGTCAAGTTGAGTGTATAAACGCTCATTCACCCATGCTATTAATCGTTCAACCCGCTCTTTGCTGGCTGGTACATGATTACTATTATTAACCACTGCAAAGCCGTTATTGGTCTGTACAACGTCTAAAAACGGAATAGAAGAAACGTAACCTTTCAGCGAAATAATAGATTCATACAATCTCTTTAACGTTTCGTCATCCGACGCTTTCAGCACATCGTTTAAATCCTTTCCAAACACGTCAGAAACAATCCAAATTTCCGCTTCATCCAGAAATGGTTTTATATCTTCAAAGTTGGTCCCGCGCGCAGTGGGAATATATCGAATGAATTGTTCAATATTTTCTATCATAGCTAAAACTCTTTTTTTACATCAAAACAAGGACATGCTTTTAACCATTCCCATTCTTCAATAATACCATTCCCATTTTTATCAGGTGAATAATCACGATGTCCCAAAACTTCCGAATTAGGAAATCGTTCTTTCAATTGTGAGACCAACTTCATAATTGCAGATTTTTGCCCATATGTCCTTGTGTCTTTCGGTTTTCCATTACTATCAAGTCCGCCAATGTAACATATTCCAATGCTATTTGAGTTTTTGCCTTCTACATGTGCGCCGATTTCCGAAATATCACGCCCTTTATGAATAGAACCGTCAAGGTAAATCACAAAGTGATAACCGATAGTTCTGAAGCCGCGTTTTTTGTGCCAAGCTGTGATATCGGCAACCGAAACGTGCCTGCCTTCAGGCGTTGCACTACAATGTATTATTATTTTCTCAATCGCTCTCATTTTGTCACCAGATTTCGTTTAAATTCAATAAATATTGTATCGTAAGCAGCTTTTATATTAGTACGGGCACGGCTTTTATTTTTATCGTAGATTTCCGGAAATGCTGTTTCTGTCATTACTTCGATCCATTTTGTATCCGTATAATAGTCTACAGAATGACCGCTATAGGTGAAATTTGAAAAGTAAAGTCGCCGATCATTATGCATGTTTTGAATAAACATTCGTAATTTACGCCGTGTAGCTGTTTCATTTGAAATGTTATTCTCTGTCTGTATTCGTTCAATAATTTGAATTACTGTTTCCACACTCAGTTTAAAATTATTTTCAGCAATAGCATAAATGGCGGTAAGCGTACTTAATCTTGCATTCTCTGATACCGGTTGTAAATAATCTTCTAATCTTTTTAGTGTTACAGAAAGCATAAGATTGTTTTGCTTGTTTTGTTCTTCCATATTTCTTGTCATCCGTCGATGGGACACAAAAAAATAAATAATCATAATTGTACAAAGTATAATAGCAAAAGCAGTAATTACTACCAAAGCCCCATAATTCGATAGGGCTTCTGCTGTTTTCAAAGCACTATCCGCTGTTTTCGTAGCTGGATCAACAATATCGTTCATAGTTCAATATTTAATTTTTATAAAAATTTATTCGGTTGAATTTTCTCTCAACGTATTTTCTTCAGCATCTTTCCCTTTATCTAAAGTTGTCAATGTAATCACCGGAATATCGTATTTAAAATCATCCCATTCATTAAATTTTTTTATCACAAAAAGGGGCTCCAATAAAATATCCTGATACGCCTTTTCCAAAGATTGCTTCATAGTGAATAATTCTCGTTGTACACTACCGCTGAATCCTCCTTTGCTTTTTCCTGGTGCGGCACCAACCATGCTGGGATGGATATTGTCAGCATAGCAAATCATATTACTTGCTTCCTCACTATCCTCAATCCAATCGCCACCTTCTTTACCCTGATCAACGTTAGTAATACGGACATATTTCACCTCTTTTCCGTCGGGACTGGTGTAAAATCCACTTATCCACATTTTCCCGCTGTTTTCAATACCGGTAAGAAATTTTTTAATATTTTCTTTTTCCTTATTACAACGTTCAATTTTCTCTTTCTTATCAGTTATTCCTTCTTGATCACACAGATCATCCCAAAAAATTTTATTAATCTCAACGTGATATTTTACTGATGCTCCATTTTTAAACTTAGCTTTTTTCCCCTTTGGAATCAGTCGTTTTATGTCGAACCACCCCGATTGAAAAATACTATACCAATAAGCAAACGGATAATACGCTGTCCCTGGAATTGGGAACATGTTGACAATAGCAAATTTTCGTGTTTTTGTAGGATTTTGTTTTTCTCCTTTATCATTATAAATACGCCCCATGCGTACCATCAAGTCCCAAAGCGGATTATTAAGGTCGAGAACCTCAATAGTTTCTATTTCATCTTTTTTAGGATCATCCTTCCAATTGGCATAAAATAGGTTTTCAATTAATCCGGACTTTGGGTTTACTAATTCGAAACGCGTGTGAATAGCTTCTTTATGTCTAAGGCGAACAATCTTATTCCCGTCGGAAGATAAAATAATTACAGCAACAGTAAAAAAGAAATGCTTCATATCCGTTGCCTGCTCCAGATAATATTTCGGCAGCCGATTATAATCAAAAAAATCTTTTATTTCTTTATCCGTTAACTCTTCACCTGCATTATTGGTAAGCTTGATTCCGCTTCCGTACAATGTAAGCGTGTTAAACAGTTTGTTTTGGCTTAGTACTTCATCGTGCCGAACGCTGTCGATAATTTCGTAAGGCAATTTATTATCTTCGCCCCAGGGAACAAAACCACGGTATTTTTTCTCATCATCACCGGGAACAGTCATTGGGCTTTTTCCCAAATCTTCGAACATTTCACTGCCATCGTTTAGTTCGGTGATGATAGCCGAAAAATTACTGTTCTTTATTTCAAAAAACTCAAACCCCGGAAAAAAAGCTTCTGCTGCCATATTACATGAATACTTCCATTCCGTTCACTTCGAATATAGATACTACCCGAACCTTACGGAATTGATTTGACATTAAAAATTTAATATTGATCGTATTGTTGTGAAAGTAAGAACTAGTGCAAATAACATTATTAGCATTGACAATGCTTCCATCAGCTTTCCAGAATTTAAGATCCATTGCTTCTTTAGCTTCAAAAATCTTTCGTGCTGTATTAATGTGAATCGCTTGAGCCATAATCTTTTTTTGTCACCAGATTTCTTTAAATTTTCATCTCAAAAATAGAAAGTTGCCCGAAAGTGGAAAAAGACAATAAAAAAACGGATTGTTTCACAACAAACCGTTTCCATGATCTTTAATCAATTTATTTTCATTATTTTTCAATCTGGATCATCAAATCATCCTTATAATAAAATACTGGCTCTACATTTTCTTCTTCATCTTTAAGCGAGACAATCATAGCCACATTATTTACAACCGGTTTATTGTGATATGCATTCATAATATCGCAATAAAATTTCAGGTTGTTCAATAAATTAACCTGGCGTTCTTTTGTGGCATACAAACTCCAAAAGTTATCCAGCATCGCAATATGATAACTTAAAGTGTCGATCATCAGGTAACCTGCTTCCACAAAACCGTCAATGAGCGTGATCAATTTTCCAGGGTCTGGACTGTTCACACGTTTCATTTTTCGTCTGTTCCTTCTTGCAATTCCCATAATCGTATTGATTATTCCGATTTTACGAAATCCAGATAATACTGTGAACCTTGCTCAAATAAATTTGAGGCTTCTGTATCATCATCGATAGTTATGATCAAAGAACCTCCTGGAGTTGCTTTAGCAAAACTTTCATTTTCTTTGTTTTTCTCCCCATTTTTGTTGCTGTAGACAGCGTGTAAATGTACTGTTACATATCCATTTGCTGGTTGAATGTAGTGACATTCAAATTTTGCTCTAACTTTTGTCATAATTGTCTTATTTAGTAATTAGTAACTGATAATTAGTAATTCCACGTTAGTGGAAAGTGTAATCAAACGTATCATCAAAAATCCGTTTAATATCAATTTTTCCTGCTCCGTAAATACCAGGTTTCGAAAGTTGATAATTGAAATCAAACGAAATCAGTTCATCTGGTGCATTAGTACGAAGTACCTTAGCATCCGTTATCGTGATAGGTACAAGATCACTTCCAATGAGCAAAAAAACCTCATTGCTCACCATTAGATCTTCTACCCATTGACTTTGTTTTTCACGCAATACACCCGTGTTACAAACAAACTTCTTTATTTCCTTTGTGCGGAAACGAAAAAGCATATCGCGGATGTAGCCTACCGAGTTTTCATAATCGTTCGAACGTTCTAGCAACCCACCTGCAACAAAAATCTCACGGCAGCCAAAAGCATTTCTAAATAGTATTTCAGGCTGTTCCCTTCGCGTGTCATTATTCAGGTAATAAACCATCAACCGGCTCCCAGCTTTAATGATGTACCGCGATAAACCCGCAGGATTTGCTAAAACATTCGCTGCCGAAACATTCATTTCTACAACTTGATTAATTTCAGATATCGAACGTAAAATCGATGGACCCGTCCGGGTTCCATCTAATGAAACCGTTTCAATGGTAACATCAACCGGCACCGTTGTGTATATTGACAAGATCTCTTTTTGCCAGGCGTGCGTAATTTTAGCGCTATCGTTTAGCGTCAGAAAATTAACATCAACAAATGTTTGCGTAGAAAGTTCAGTTCTGTATTCTCCCAACAATACCCTGAAATTTTTTGTGTCAGAGGTGTTACCATCCGTGAAATTCATCGTATAATCTGCCGCTAGTCCAGCAATTTCGCCTAAATCTGAAGCAATTACTTTGCCTAGATCTCTTACCCATACACGGCTCTTATCGTTGGCCCAATAGCGTTCTTTCAGCAACTCAGTTCCGCCTCGCGAAAGTGTAAACGTCAACCAATCGTAGCAATTCACCTCGATATCCGGAATCATTGAAGTAAAATAAAGCGAATCTAAAACAGTAACTATCTGTATCATATTTTAGTTGAGTCTATCTCTGATTATCAAAAATATTATCCCCAAAATTCCAATTCCTATAGACACCCACGCCCATTCCGCTCCTTGCACCGGGCGTGAATCCGTTTTAATATCTGTTTTTTCATCAACTGCTACATTACTGCTTTTCATAACGGTAGTAGAATCAGTTTTACCACTCAAGGAAATAGCAGATCCCTGTCCTCTATAAGTCCGTCCGCTCCCGGTTTCCTTGCGTACACTCTCTCTGATGATTGTTCGTATTCGTCCAAGAGTGTCCACATGCACCGTTTCGCGCTCTGTTGTTTCGTGTATCTGCTGCGTTTCTTCACTATGAAATTTAGTTTCCAGCACAACACTTGCCGTATCTGTCCGGCGGTTCTCAGTTTGAGAAATTGTCTCAACTTTCTCATTTCTGACTGTGCTTTTTCGAGCCTTGCACCCAGATAAGCCAATAAGAGCAATAATAACAAACAAAAAAAATCCATGCTTCATTTCCGGTAATTTATTTATCCCAAAAATAATAACATGGATTTCTACGCAAAAAGACAGAGATAAGCAATTCTTTTCTATTTTTCAATTATCAATTGTTTATTCATTTTTATTATCCATTTCGGATAACCGGCATCAAAAACAATCCCATATCCATTCACCGCCATAAAAGCGCTTACTTCGTCCGCAGTAAAGTTGCCGGCTCCACTCAAATCATCTGCAATGTCCTGGCTACTTTTTAAAACAATATCAGCTTCATCTCGCAAGGCAGGCGGAAATTCACCGGCCCATCGTTGCAGGATCAATACTTTCCATTCATCTGAGAAGTTCATACTTTACCTCCTTTCTTCGGAATGGTTATTTCGCACTCACTCATTCTTGTAAATTGATCTTTTATGTTGTACAACAGTGTTTTCGATACAAAGCAGTTAATATCCTTGTTGTCTTCTTCATCGTAAAGAATAAGCATTCTGATGGCATCTTCAATTGTCAAAGCAATTTGAATATAACTGTCATCAAACAAATCTTTCAATTTAAAAATGG
>DAIPML010000147.1:0-8537 GCA_036768735.1 Clostridiales bacterium
CGTTTTTCGCCAATTTCATATTTCATAGAATTCACCATTCCTTTATCGTTTTATTAAGCATATCATACGAACACGACAGCTGTATGTCATGTTTATTTATATTTTTTCGCAATGCTTTCAGCTAAGGCTGCAAATTCGTTTCGTATATCTTCGGGGGATACAATTTCCGCCTTGTCGCCAAATCCCAAGAGCCAGCTAAAAACGTAATCCTTGTTTGTATAGTTAAAATCAAGCAATAAGCCCTCGGCTGTTTCTTTGTAGCAATTAAGTCCATATTCTTCTATCAACCGAAATCGCATACTCTTTTCAAACAGAATTTTCATGTTATACGGTTCCGGGAAGGCGTCCTCGCCATTTGCTTTTTCGGCGGGAACAGAGCGAGGGGAGAATTTATTGTCTGTCAGCTGCAAATCCCATAGGCGGTTGAGCTTGAAGCGTCGGAAATCTTTGCGCAATTTACACCATCCGAAAAGATACCATGCATTCCACCGAAACTCGATAAAATACGGTTCAATGCTGCGTCTTATTTCACCCTTGCTGTAATAATAATCAAAGCAGATTACCCTGCTGTCGGAAATAGCTTGTTTGATAAGATCAATTTTCTCCGAAAGACTGTCCTTATA
This sequence comes from Clostridiales bacterium, assembly GCA_036768735.1. GTDB lineage: Bacteria > Bacillota > Clostridia > DSM-8532 > DSM-8532 > JAAYGP01. Next base: position 624 of record DAIPML010000147.1, read on the forward strand.
ATGGGAGGACAGGTCAATAATTACATTGTCTGTCAGAGATACCACAGCCCTGTTATCCGGTGCAAGTTTATTCATAAGGCTTTCAAAATGAGAGGTTTTTGAAACCGAATCAAGACCCTTGAGTGCAGTCACAAGGTTGCTTAGCTCATCGGCAGTCAGTACGCTTTTATTGATTTTATACCCATCCATAATGGAAATACCGCCGTCTCCGCCCTGCTGTGTTGCAATTGGTATTCCGGCAAGGCACAGCGAATCTATGTCACGCAGAATTGTCCTGCGCGACACCTCAAACCGCTGGGCAAGTGCAGGGGCGGTAGTTTTATCAACTTGTAATAAAATAGTTAGTATTCCAATTAAGCGGTCAATTTTCATATATGGCACCTCTTGAGATAATTATAGCATAACAAGCTTAACGTGACAACGGTATGTCATGTTGAAATTATGATAATTGTAAAATTGCAGTGCATATTTTAAAATATACTTGATATAGTCGCAATGTTGGGCACGTGTAAGCCCGATGAGACAATGTGAAAAGTGGTGTTAAAAGCATTACTTCCATAAGAATTTATAGAACAGATTTTTAGTTAATTATTGTTTATACATGTGTCTATGGTGTTTAAGTTAAAGTCACGGCTGTTTATCTTGAATCCATATAGTAAGAACACCTCCCAATTTGATATAATTCGGGAGGTGTTAATTTATTTTATAAATGAAACAGTATTGCACCCGTTAAATTTCATAAAACGCTTTACACAAGTATTTACTGTATTTTGCAGTTTTTTAGTCTGCTTTACATCGTCCTCGTACCAAATGTTTTTGACAATAAGGGTTTTTGCTTTACGTTCACAGACTGCTTCAACACGTCCGACGAACCTATCTCCATGCAATACAGGCAGGACATATGCACCATATTTACGTTTGACGGCAGGTGTATAAATTTCCCATTTGTACTCAAAGCCGAACAGTGCTTTGATTAGCTTTCTATCCCATATCAGGCTGTCGAGGGGCGCTATCAGTTCACACCGTGGCGGGAACTCTTTTTCGGATAAAATCGTTTCTAAAATAGCTCTGTCATCATCGCAAATGTAAAGCGGGTCGTTCAATCCATCGACCGTTACCTCGAAAATCAAGCCGTCGTCAAGCAGTTTCTTAAAAGCCGCCGCCCTATCCGCAGATTTTATATTTAATCCGAGCCATGCGTCGCTTGCCCTGTTCCAAAGCAAACCTACCGCACCTATCCTGCGCTTTATATGCCATGCAAGGCGTTCCTCTTCGGTATCGAACGGGAGTGAGGCGTTTAGTATATTCGCCGGTATGTGATCTTTCATAAGGGCATAGCTTTTGTTTGTGCCTGTTTTATGGTGAATGATTAACTCCCCTTGGAAATACATGGATTCCAAAGCAGCACGGGGCAAAGATGTCATTATACCCCAATGCCATTCTATCGTTTCGTCAGTACCGACTTCTGAGGCTGAAATATTACCGCGCTCCTCAATAAGCTGACGAATCAATGGTATTATCCGTTTTACCGCGTCGCCGCCACGGTTGTCATACGCCTCAGCGTATCCGCCGCTCGTTTTTCTAAAAAGAAATACCGGCAAATCCTCAACGGAAAAGATGGAGAGATTCTTATCAAAGTAATCAATCAACAGGCGGTCTTTGTACAGCAATTCGTCGAGCATTTCCTTGGTATAATCTTTGACTCTCGAGTTGAGCGTTATATCGGCGCTTCTGCCGCATACGTCCACAGGGTCGAACTGTACGCAGCCCGCCTGGCGAACGAAATCAAGTACGCCCTGTTTGCCGGTAAATTTATGTTCACCGAGCAAACCATGCTTTAATAATATGAATTGCCGTGCCTGGCGGTTAGTAAGGGTAATCATCATAACGATACCTCTGTTATTACAAATGTAGTATTTTGCTTGTTCAGCTTAACAGTATATAGTATTACTTAATATCCGTCCATTGCGCCGGATAAGGATAACATGGGTATTCAACATTTTTTATTATCGGTCAAAGTGTTATTATACAAACATTTTAGACATCTTTTCCATTCAAAAATTCTGTAAATAACATAAAAATTATAACATTAAATTAACGAGAAAACAATGTAGAAAAACCGTTTCAAGCAAATGTAGCATGAAAGCATGAAATTGTACAGGTGTGTGTAGCGGAGATATTTTTCCCGTGGAGAGACAAGACCATCTTTCGTGAGGAGTAATCGTTACTTCGTCTCTTTTGTTAATAGCTTTTTATAGCTTATATCCATACCAAAGGCGCCGAGAGGTGCTGTGATTATAATAGCTAAAACTGCTACGGATAGAACAATTTTACCACAAGGCAGATTAAGTGACAACGGAACAGAACCTATTGCAGCTTGTACGGTAGCTTTTGGCAGATACGCAATAATACAGAAAAGACGTTCTTTCAAAGACAAAGATGTGCAAAGCAAACAAATAGACACACCCACAGCACGGAAAGCAAGAGCGAGTAAAATCATTCCGAAGGCGGCAAATCCAGCTTCCATTGTGTATTGAATATCTACCGCAGCACCAACTAATACAAACAGGATTACTTCAGCAGCAATCCACAACTTCCCAAACTTTTCCGACAACCTTTTTGATACAAACGCTGTACTTTTCATATTGAGGATACAGGCCATACTTACAACGGCAAGTAGACCTGAAACGGATACATAAACTTTTAGACGGTTTTCAATAGCCATAAACATAAAAGAAATACCTAAAACAATAATTACCTTAGTACTGTTGCGGACGCAATGTCTGTGAGCATAGGCGGTTTCAAAAAACAGACTCAATAACCATCCAAACACTGCGCCAAGAAGGATTCCAAGAATAATAGAAATCGGTATATTTATAAAATCAAATATATTAGCAGAATTTCCCTGTGCCATACCTATGAATGTTGTAAATAGCACAATTACAAAAATATCATCGCAAGAAGCCCCTGTTATAATAAGTTGAGGAATACTTTTATTGGTACCGTATTTCATATCCATAAGTTGTACCATACGTGGTACAACGACAGCGGGAGAGACTGCACCAAGTACAGCGCCCATTATTGCTGCTTCAATTCTTGTTATTCTAAGAATATGTGGCGCAAATAGAAAAAAAGCGAGAATTTCAAAGCTTGCCGGAACAAATGACATCATAATAGAGGAGCGACCAACTTTTTTCAAATCTGACAGGTTCAGAGAAAACCCCGCTTTTAACAGAATAATAATCAGGGCTATTTGTCGCAAATCAGCAGAAATAGAAATAATAGACGGATCAAGAAAATCCAGAAGATTAGGTCCTAAAACAATACCGGTTATTAACATACCAATAATTCGTGGTAATTTAAGTCTCTGGCAGATAGCAGCCATAGCCAGACCGGCAAGAAAAATAAGTGCAAGTGATGTTAACATAATATTTCCTCCTTTGGACGCAAAAAAGCTGATGCTTCCTGCGACAAAAAAATCACAGAAGTCATCAGCTTAAATAAGCGGTTTAGGTTTTCCAAGGGAGAACTTCATTCCCATTGCATATTATATAGTGTTCTTTCGGGTTTGTAAACATATTTTTGATTTTTTTCTTCCATTCAACCTGGCTCGTCAACCTGGCTGCCAACTATCAAACAAACCGACAAACATAATAAAGCTTTTAATGGATACGGTTCGTAAAAGGTGGTATAATTTCATTAAAAGATTAGAATTACGGAGACAGACCTTAAAATGGCTATGCGTTCCAAATCCTTAAAAACCGGAGGGGTTATCCACCATGACATGATTAGCTTTCATTATCCCAACCGTTGGAAATATGACTGTTTTCGTGCGTTAGAGTATTTTGTACATATTGGGCACCCTTATGACAATCGTATGCAAAATGCAGTAAATATAGTGAAAACTGCTTTGAAAAAAGGATATATAAACAAAGAAAAAAGTTATTCGGGTAAGATTCACTTCCCTCTGGAATCGGGTACAAAAGGGAGATTCAATACATACAGAGGATTGCTCATTCTAAAACATTATGACAATGAATCTTATCAAGAGGCTATTCGTTCATATATTAAAAATATACAGTAGAATATTATCTTGTGTCATGATAAGGGGGATGATATTAGGATATTTTTTTTTATGGAGGACCTTGCTACTTAGCTTATGTGTTATAATCAATTGATGGAAGGAGGTAGTGTAAAGTAGCCTATGAAAAACAAAAAGTAGAAGTAATTTTTATTGACACATTTATGAACAACAAAGTGTTTACGGTCTCTCACAGCAACTAAGGTATGCCCACAATAAGGGCATATAAGGACCAAAGGTGAAGTTACTTGATCGCCTGTACTAAAAGTTTGACCGCAGATTTTACATTGGAATTGGTCTTTACCACCATTGTTGTCGTAAATGTATTGATGAGGAGCACCACATAAAGGGCAGACAGTATCATCAGGAATTGTTTTACCACTACGCCGTTGAACTGGTTTTACAGGCTTAGCGTACTTCCAAAGATAGTATTCAAGTAGAAAACTGTAATCCTGTTTAATGAACTTTTTGATGATGGGAAGATTATCAATTTTAAATTTCTGATAAGCAGGACTATTGGAATCTTCAAAAGCCCATTGCTTTATAGGTATATGTTTTGCGATAAATACAGTTAATTCATAAATTTGATTAAGTAAGTATTGATTATATATGAGTAAATAAGTTATAATTTGAGATATAACAATGACACCTTTTCTTTCTTTATATTTGTTTTGTGGGAACTCAAATTATAACAGAAAATAGGGGTCATTGTTTTTTATTTTATAAAAACTATGTAACCCTTGACAATATAAGGTTTTAAATAAAAGAATATGGGTGTCTTATTGACACTACCGTCTTAAGGAATGAGGGTTAATTATGAAATTAGGATTAAAAAGCGATACCGTTGCACTTGCTGATTATGACCCGGAATGGGAAAGTGTTGCAGCTCAAACTATTGGGCAGCTTTGGATTGTATTCGGTGCAGCAGCAAAGGATATTCAACATATTGGAAGTACGGCAATCAAGGGAATAAAGGCTAAACCGTTAATTGATATTGCGGTATGTGTTACAGGCTTTGAAGATTTAACCGATATTTTTACGCGTCTTGAAGAAATCGGTGTTTATAAGTCAACAAATCAACCATTGACGGGGATTGTTTTATGTTCTGTCAAAAAAGAACGTCATAGCAATACGCTTATGCATGTACATATTGTTGAGTTTGATAGTGTACAATGGCATAATCATATTAACTTCCGGGATTATATGAATAAATTCCCGAAAAAGGCCGCAGAATACGAAACCTTGAAAATAGAATTAGCAGAACAATTTTCAGATAACAGAGATTCCTATACAATAGGTAAAAAAGCATTCATTGAAGAATGCCTTTTTGAAGCTCATATTATTAAAAAAATGCAGCAAAAATTTGATATAAATGCTTTTGAATTTATAAATAAAGGCTGGTCTAAAGATAAAAAGTATTACATTGAAACTTCGGACGATAAACATATGCTTCTGTGTGTGTCTGATATATCAGAAATCGATCGCAAAAAAGTTGAATACAACATGATGGAGCGCGTGTATAAGCTTGGTATTCTCACCCCGCAGCCATTGGAATTCGGTGTGTTGGAAGGTGGTAAGTATTGTTATTATCTGTCAGACTGGCTGGATGGTGAGGATGCTGAAACGGTGTTACAACTCGTGTCTGAAGATAATAACCCAGAGTGTTGAAGGGATAAAATTATGAAGTGTAAACTGATAATTCAATCGTGTACAAAGTTTTTAATGGGACTTATCACAGTTTGCCTACTGTTGTTTTTACCGGCAGGGTCAATTTACTATTGGAATGCGTGGATTTTTATTGGGGTACTATTTGTTCCGATGTTTGCGGCAGGCATCATACTCCTGATGAAATCACCTGATTTACTTGCAAAACGGCTAAATACAAAGGAAAAAGAAATTGAGCAAAAGCAGGTTATTTTATTGTCCTTGTTTATGTTTGTGGGTGGTTTTATAGTTGCGGCATTAGATTTTAGATATAGCTGGAGCAAGCTGCCGGACTGGATAATCATAATGGCAGTAGTAATTTTTTTAATTTCATATGCGCTATATGCGGAAGTTATGAGAGAAAATGCTTATTTATCAAGAACGGTTGAAGTACAGGTAAGCCAAAAAGTGATTTGCACGGGCTTATATGGAATTGTAAGACATCCCATGTACCTGGCAACCATCACTCTGTTTATGTCAATACCGCTTATCCTGGGCTCAGTATATGCTTTTATTATTTTTCTTATTTATCCATTACTTATTACAAAGAGAATTAAGAATGAAGAAGCTGTATTGAAAGAAGGTCTCGACGGATATATAGAATATACCGAAAAAATCAAGTATCGTCTTATCCCGTATATTTGGTAAACGATTAAAAAATGCTTGATTAAATGTTGCAAAATAAAACCATACTATTTATAATTGTTATTACGTATTGCAATATTGTCAGTTGAGAGTGTGGAGGGTGGATGAATGATAGATATATATGGATATACAAGCTTTACCAAAATGGAGCCTATTAAGAAAGGCTGGTCGGGCGATAAGAAGTATTATATTGAAGATTCGGACGGAAATCGCTTGCTGCTCCGTGTTGCTGATATTGCAGAATATGATCGTAAAGAAAAAGAGTTTGAGATTATGAAGAGTATAGCTGCGCTTGAAGTTCCCATGTCACAGCCGGTTCATTTCGGTACTTGTGATAATGGTAAAAGTGTGTATTTGCTGCTGACTTGGTGTAATGGCAAGGATGCTGATGAAGTGCTGCCGTATTTAACTGAAACAGAGCAGTATGTTCTTGGTCTGAAATCCGGAGAAATTCTCAAAAAGATGCACACGATTCCGGCACCCGGAAAACAAGAGGATTGGGCAGTTCGTTTTAATCAAAAAACAAATTATAAGATAAAGAAATATCGTGAATGCGGCTTGCGCTTCGACGGTGACGATAAAATTATTGATTATATAGATAAAAATCGGGTATTGCTTGAAAACCGACCACAGTGCTATCAGCATGGGGACTATCATGTTGGCAATATGATAGTCGATGAAAATGAACTTTCCATCATTGATTTCAATCGCTACGACTTTGGCGACCCATGGGAAGAATTTAACCGTATTGTTTGGAGCGCAGAGGTAAGCCCGCATTTTGCAACTGGGCAGCTAAACGGATATTTCGGTGGACAGCCTCCGCTGGAATTTTTCAAGCTACTTGCATTTTATATCTCAAGCAACATGTTGTCATCTATTTACTGGGCGATTCCTTTCGGTCAGTCTGATATTGATACCATGATGAAACAGTCACAGGATGTACTTCGCTGGTTTGATAATATGAATAATTCTGTTCCAACATGGTATCTTAAAGATTTTTAGGAATGGGTCGGCAGTATTTATTCTCGAAAATGGATATCAAGCCCTTATGATAATTGTATGCAAAATTCTGTAAATATAGTGAAAACTGCTTTGAAAAAAGGATATATAAACAAAGGAAAAAGTTATTCGGGTAAGATTCACTTCCCTCTGGAATCGGGTACAAAAGGGAGATTCAATACATACAGAGGATTGCTCATTCTAAAACATTATGACAATGAATCTTATCAAGAGGCTATTCGTTCATATATTAAAAATATACAGTAGAATATTATCTTGTGTCATGATAAGGGGGATGATATCAGGATATGTTTTTCTATGGAGGACCTTGCTACTTAGCTTATTGGGATTGGGTAGGGGGATTATAAATATTGAAAATTGAGAATACGTAAGTCTGTGTTATAATCAATTGATGGAAGAATGGAGGAAGAGAAATGAAATATCCGAAATTATTAGAAAAAGGTGATACCATAGGCATTTGTGCT
>DAIPML010000148.1:0-8495 GCA_036768735.1 Clostridiales bacterium
TACTATTTCATTCGAAAGCATAGGGAGAAAGATCGGTATCGTACTGCAAAACCCACCATTGTTTAATCTGACTATCCGAGAGAACCTGCAATTTGCAAAAAAACAGGCTTCTGATGATGAACTGATGTCTGTTTGCAAAAAAGCGAATATTTATGATTTCGTAGATAGTCTGCCCAAAAGATTTGATACAATTATAGGAGAACGCGGCATTAAGCTTTCCGGTGGGCAAAAGCAGCGTTTATCAATTGCTCGAACACTACTACAAAATCCCGATATCATAATTTTTGATGAAGCAACCAATTCCCTTGATAGTGAAAACGAAAAAGCGATTGTTGGAGCAATTAATGAATTATCAAAAGGAAAAACTGTTATAACTATAGCCCATAGACTGTCAACAATACTTGATTGTGATCGGGTTGTTATAATGGATAGCGGAAAAGTCACAGCAATAGATACCCATGAAAATTTACGAGGCAAAAATGAATTATACGATTTGCTGTTTGAACAGCAGTATAGCTTTTTATCAAAAGTTGTTGTTTAATAATCAGTTATAAAAGAATTTGAACAGAATCAGTGTATTTGCAACTATTTCCTGGAATCAAAAAATGGTTGCACTTTCTGCAAGTATTTGTTATACTGTATAGCGAAATGATTTATATTCCTGAAATGTTAAGGAAAAGATCCTTAAAAGGAGAGAATCCTCTTATGAATAAACTTATAGAGCGAAAAGAATATTTGAACCAGCTTGCTATGTGGCGTGAAGAGGAAATGATTAAGGTTGTGACCGGTGTTCGTCGTTGCGGCAAATCAACGCTTTTTGAATTATATAAAGATAAGCTTAAGTCTGATGGCATAGCAGACGAGCAAATCATCTTTGTTAATCTGGAGGATCAGGATTATTCGGAGCTTTTGGACTATAAAAAGTTGCATGATTATGTAAAAGAACGCTTACAAAACGATAAATGGACCTATGTGTTTATTGACGAAATACAAAATTGCATTGAGTATGAAAGAGCAATTTCAAGCCTTTTTCTCAAAAAGAACCTCGACATTTACATCACAGGCTCAAATGCTTACATGCTTTCCAGTGAGCTTGCTACCAAGCTTACAGCCAGGTATATTGAGGTTAAAATGCTCCCGTTATCCTTTACCGAATATAGCGAAGCAGTGAAAATACCTGACAAACGCGAGCGGTTTAACCAATATATGAATATGGGTGCATTTCCTTATGCAACTCGCTTTTTTGACAATTCGCTTGCTCACAGCCAGTATTTAGAAGGTATCTATAATACTGTTCTTGTGAAGGATGTTATGACTCGCTCAGGTCTTAATGATATTGCACTTGTGAAATCCATCACGAGCTTTTTAGCAAGCAATGTAGGAAGCCCGATTTCTGCAAAGAAGATCGCCGACACACTTACATCTAACGGTCGCCCGACAGGATCCGCCACAGTTGATACGTATTTGACAGCGCTTACTGACGCATACCTTTTTTATAAGGTGAACCGGTATGACATCAAAGGAAAGATGCATCTCAAATCCGAAAGCAAGTATTATATATGCGATACCGGTCTTCGAAATATGATTCTTGGGACACAGGGAAAGGACATCGGGCATCAAATCGAGAATATTGTGTTTCTGGAGCTTTTGCGTAAAGGCTATAATGTTAACATTGGAAAGACCGGCAGAGGCACGGAGGTGGATTTTATTGCTGTTCGCGATAGAAAAATAGAATATTATCAGGTTTCCGCATCAGTGCTGGACGAAAAAACCTTGGAGCGTGAGCTTACGCCATTCAAGCAAATCAAGGACAACTATCCGAAATTCCTAATAACTCTGGACTATTTCACAGGCGATTATGATGGCATTCAACAAATTAATATGATTGATTGGCTGAGTGAGTAATGTAGCTTAGAGAGGGGATTCTTGTTAATCATTTTTAAGATGTTAACGGCAACCCAAAGTGCACAAATTTCGGCAACTAAAGTAAGCAATTGCTGCAAAACATTAAATTAAAACAAGAATATTAATGTTTTACATCTATAAGTTACTAAGTGATGCGGCATAACAGTAATTCCTGTCAAAACACAAGTTACTGATTCCTGAAATATATCCTATACAGCAAAAATGGTTCAAAAAAGATAGATTTTTTAAGAGCATTTACAATTCTTCTAGCGAATTATAAATGCTCTTTAATATGTTTGATAATAAGTAAGGTTCAAATTAAATCACTAAACAGTTCTTCTACATTTACAGATAATCCTTTAAAAACCAACGAATTGGCGGCTTGAGCCTTTTCAAAGTTTCTCAGATTGTCAATTTGGCAGTCTTCAAAATTATATACCATAATTTTCTCGTTTTTTATGTCTATAATCCAATACTCTTTTACACCGGAAAGCATGTATGTGTTTAGTTTATCTATCATATCCTTGCTTCGGGTGCTTTCTGAAAGAATTTCGAGTACAAGAGTCGGTGTTCCCATATACCTCCCTTTTTCTGTAACATTGTTTTCAAGGTCACAAGCCACAAGGATGTCTGGCTGCATCACATCCGGTTCTTTTATATCTTTCTTTTTGAAATGTACATCAAAGGGTGCCATGAATACTTTGCATTTTTTACTTTTAAAGTATTCATTAAAAAACAAATATAACTTTCCCAGCAACGCTTGATGTTGAATGATTGGTGATGCAAGCAAGTGTATTTCACCGTTTATAAGCTCCATCCTTAATGTGCTTTTTTCATAAATTTGCATAAACTCTTCGTATGAAACCTTTTTGCCGCCATATTGGTAATCCAGCGCATTTTCCCTTACGGTGAAATATTGCTCTATATCAGTTACATAAGGAGTTAGCCGGGCAAACTTATGTCCGTTCTTAGTGATAACCACATCCGTTTGCTGTTCAATACAGTTCATGTATTTCCCGAAATTTTTCTTTAGTTCAGTCGCTGTTACAACAAATCCTTCTTTATAATTAATTGATTTCAATAATATCACCTCATAAATAGCATATCAAAATGGATAATATTCGTCAATATAATGTGCGAAATAATCTAAAGAATATGCGATATATCTAAAAAGAATATACATAATATAGAATTTATGTTTCAGATAACAATAAAAATATTAATCGGAAGTATATTTTAAAATTTCTTATACGCAAACATTACACGTTTATACATAAAAACGCACCGTTTATACATGAAAAAAATAAAATTACACGTTTATACATAAAAATGCACCGTTTATACAAGAAATCGATATTTGGTTCCATATTATTACAAAACATGCAATTGCCTTATTGTTTAATTTGTATTAAAATGTCTTAGGCTGTATAAAATAGACAGTTCATTATTTTGTTGATCAAAAAAGCCACAAAATAATTTAACTGACTATAACTTTTAGTCAGTAATCCTTTGTCGATCGAACATGGGGTTGATGTTATGCAACGAACTGTATTGTTAAGAGCTATATTACCACAAAAGATAAGAATATTGAACTAACGACATAATCATTATAATTTATTGTGAGGATACCGTATGATAGGCAGAGTAATTAATAACAAATACCGTATTGCCGAAAAATTGGGCGAAGGTGGCTCAGGGGAAGTATATAAAGCTATTCATATGCAATTAAAAACCCCTTGGGCTTTGAAATTCATAAATTCCATGGATGATGCTACTAAATTGGAGCTTGATATTCAGAAAAACCTTAACCATCCGGCATTTCCACGTCTGGTAGACGTAATATCAGAGGACAATGAAAACATTCTTGTATTTGATTTTTACGATGGACCAAATATTTTGAGTTTAATTTCATCCACCGGAAAAATTAATGAAAGCGATGCTATCAACTGGGCAGGACAAATTATTGATGCCCTATGTTATCTGCATACTTGTTCGTCAGAGCCTATTGTATACAGGGACTTAAAGCCATCAAATATAATTCTTTTGCCGGACAATATAATTAAAATCATTGATTTCGGCACTGCAAGGCTTTACAAAAATAATAATATAGATGATACTGTCTATCTTGGGACACCTGGTTATGCCGCTCCTGAGCAATATGGCCTAGGGCAGACTGACATAAGAACGGATATATATAATTTTGGAATGACTATGTTCCACATGGTTACAGGAGAGCATCCTTCCTTTTGTAATGAAATTCAGATGCCGGACTATCTTAGAAAATCGGGGGTTTCTGATGAATTTAGCTCAATTATTCTTAAATGTGCGTCAAAGGATCCAAATTGTCGCTATTTGAACTGCAATGAAATAAAAAAATCTTTATCTTCATTATCCCACGAACCAGTTCAAAGCTTTAAAGCAATTGGGAAAAATGCGGTCGAGATCTCTGTGACCGGCTTACAAAGTGGCGTAGGCAGCACTCATCTTTGTTTTATGTTTGGTATATGGCTTCAAAGCAACAGCTTTAGAACTGCTGTTTTGGATTGTTGTGGAAATGGTGATTTCCAAAGCCTTTGCGATTTAGTAAAGAAAAATAATCAAGTTCAGAAAACTGATTGTTTCCAAATTCAGGGATTATCGATTTACCCTTCCATGGGAGCTGAAAAGACAGAAAACTTTAAAAGGGCTAATTATGATTACATATTGCTGGATCATGGAGTGCATGACGAGTATGCTTATGCAAAGATGAAACGCAGTGATGTGAAGCTGATCGTTTCACCGGGAGCTGACTGGAAAATGAACCAGGTGGGTAGATTTTTAAAGAAATACCCTGACATTATGGAGGATAAAAACACCTGGATCGCGTTTCCTTTCCAGAACCAAAAATCAATAAATATTATTAAATCGTACTACAGTTTACCAAACTTAATAATTGTTCCGTATGAAATTAATCCATGGAAAACGGATACTGAAACAAAGAGACAAATGGAAAACATATATGAAAAGCTGTTCGGTATAAAAATTAAAAGAAAACGGAGGATAATTTAATGGCATTCATAAAGAAGAGGGGCAAGCTTCCATTTGTACTGCTTACTGCATTTATTATTATTGTTCTGGTTGGAGCGATTTTAGGGACATTATATTATTTGTACCAAGCTAAAATTAAAGAGCTGAATGCAGAAAGTGAAGAAAGGATCCAGCAGCTTACCTTTGAGCTGTATTTACTGAATCGTGAGGCTTACATACCAAAGGATGAAATTAAATTGGGTACACTTCTTACACCTGAGCTTTTTGATAAGGTTAACATAAAGCTTGAAACAAAGCAGGATTTGCTGCTTGATGAATCAGACATGGGAAAAATAAACACTGTCACATTACCTGCGGGAGCTGCTGTATTAAAATCAATGACAACGGAAACCAAACCTGCAAATGATATACGTGAAGTTGAATTTAATATGTTTTTAATACAAACCAATCAAAAATATGGTGACCATGTGGATATACGTATTACTTTTCCTAATGGTGAAAGTTATATTGTTCTAAGCAAAAAGCAGCTAAAAGGCATAAATCTTAAAGAAAACACCGTGTGGCTATGGCTTGACGAGGCTGAAATACTTAATATCAGTAGTGCGATAATTGATGCATATATACACCAAGGAAGCAAGCTGCATGTTACAACATATATTCTACCTGAATTGCAGGAAGCGGCAATTCCATTCTATCCTGCAAATACGGATGTTCTTGATTTAATGAAAAAAGATCCGAATATTCTAAAAAAAGCTCAGGATGCACTGGCAAGAGAAGCCAGAGCCTTGCTTGAAAGTCATTTGAGCATGATTAACTCTGAAGATATAGCTGATGTTTCATCAGGAGTTACCGAGGAAAGAGCTAAAAACCAAAAGTTAATTGATGAAATGGAAGTAAATGTGAACACACAGGAGAATCAAGAAAGTGATACTTCTGAAAAAGATATCGGTGCAGGTGATAGTGGGTTTAGCTAAAAAATCGAAAGGAATGTATGATTTAGTTGTTTTAAATATCATAATCATACAAGGAAAAACATGCCTCATACATATAAAGCACTAGGTTTTGCAGGTTTTTGCAAAACAGATATAATACTATATTTTTCACGGATTTTTCACTTGTTAGGTGAAAAGGTTGCTATTATCGATCAATCCAATCAAGAAGAATTACGTCACTCTATTCCAACAGGAATTTTTACACAGGATAGGGTAGATTACAGAGGTGTTGATGTTTTTTTGCATAGTTGTAATTCACCAATTAGTAATTTAAAGCTTGATGATTATACTGTTTTGCTTATTGATTTTGGTGTAAATGATAAGGCTCTTGATTGTATTGATGATCTAAAGGCACTCTTTATCGTAACTGATTGCAAAAGACATCATACTGTGCCTTTATCCTCATGCATAAGCCATATAACGAGTCGTCCTGATTCTATCCGCATCATAAGAGATCTTGTAAATTCAAAAATAAATACAAGATATATAGACTCTTTGCTTCAATCAAGTCAGTATACAAACGTTATAGCAAAATATGAATTCGGGCTTAACGAGAATGAACATGAATGCAGGCTAAAAAGTCAATATGACGATATTTTCAAATTCACAAGGATTCCTGGGGACTTAAAAAATATGCTAATTGATTGTATTATGGGGCTTTTCAGTACTGAAAAAGAAGCTGTGCAAAAAGCACTAAAAAAAGCACAAAGGGGAGGGTAGAAGAATGCAAATATCATTTTGGAGCAATTTTCATCAGTTGGGTACAACCAACAATATGATCGCAATCGCAGTTTTAACAGCTTTAGAGTATCGTATGCAGATACTCATGGCACATAACCATTTTAACAGGAGTGCATTGGAATATGCTTTTGTTGACAGGAAACATGTCCTGCATGGGCTGACAGATTTATCAGATACGGGAATAGATGCACTCAGCCGCGTTATAAGGTTTAATAAACTTGAGAAAAATGAAATTACCAGCTACACCACAACAATTTTAAAAAACAGGCTGGATCTTCTTAGCGGAACACGAAACACAAATAAGGAAATATATACAAGCAACCTAAAGGATGTTATACAGTTGGTTTTGCAATCCGCAGTCAAGTATTATGATTTGGTATTTGTCGACACCGCTCCCGGCAAAAATGAAATTTCTAATAAGATACTTGAAAAATCGGATCTGGTTGTCGTGAGCCTTAGCCAAAATGTTCTTGTGCTTGAAGAATTTCTTTCTATCTATGGTGACATGAAAGATAAAATAATGATTACCTTAAGCAGGTATGATGAAAATTCAAAATATAATTTAAAGGCAATTAAAAGGCGCTTTGGCTATTTAGATATTCATGTAGTACCGTACAATATTGGCTTTGCCGATGCCTGTTCTGAAAGCAGAGTAGTTGATTTTTTCCTGAAAAACCTTCAGGCAAACAAGGATGATTTCCATTATTCCTTTATCAAGGCTGTAAGAGAGGCGGCAGCAGCTGTATTATCGCATCTTGGCATAGATGCAGAGCAAAAAAGGGCATAACAGGGGTGGAGTAATGAACGAAATTCTGATTGCTTTAATCATACTAATAAGTATAATTTTTATCATCCTGTATATCAGACATAATCATTCTGCAATGCGTTATGTACAGCCTGATGAGGACAGGTTTAATATTGGTACAATTCTAAATTTTATTAAGGACGCCTTTAATGAAATTCTTAAAACAAACCTTTATGAAATGAACATAACAAGGGAGGAATTTGGAAAGCGGATACATAATAAAAATCAGTTGCGCAAGGCATTAAAAACATGCACATACGGAGATATTAATTCAAAAAACTACATTAAGGACTTTATTAAGGACATTCTTGTAAAATCCTATGAAATAGATGAAAGCAACATAAATAAAATTATAAATTTTGAGAACCCAAAAGAGCTTATGGTGCAGGATAAATTTGAAATCCTCCTGTACCATTATAAAAAAGAGTATGGTTATAGAGCATTAGAGGTGCTTATTCTGGAAAATTCATTGGATCAGCCAAAGGAAACCGAGGATGGCGTATCCTATGTTATAACTACATCTGAAATTGAAAAGCTCTATACCGGGAAAAGACATTTATTTAGCCGATTTGAGGACAAGCTTAATATTATAGCTCAAAGAGTTTATCAGGCTTACAAGGGATACGGCGTAATTGACGAGATAAGGGATATGAGAATAGACGGGGTTTCCGGCGGTGTTTCAGGTATACCGTCAACATTTCATGAAGAAATCGATGTGTCCATGAGTCTTTCAATTGTTTCTTCGCTGCCCTCGAGCTTTGATTCTGTATGGATATTTTTCAAAGGAAAAACGATGCATCTTTCGTTTTTGTCCTTCGGTTCCGAATCAGAGTTAATTCGTGTGTGCAAAAATATTTACCGGTACAACTACCCCGGTCAGCTTAGTGAAAGCAACGGTTATAAGGTCAATGAAATGAAGGACGGAAGCCGTATAGTTGTTGTTAGACCGCCGTTTTCAGAATCATGGGCGTTTTTCGTAAGAAAATTTGACAGCATTGAAAAAGCAGAGCCGGAGGAGTTAATTC
>DAIPML010000149.1:0-8494 GCA_036768735.1 Clostridiales bacterium
TGCTGCAGCAGAACTATCACGTTTTGTGCTTTCATCCGTAAAAATCAGATCCCAGCAACAAATATTATCTTTGGGAAGACGATTCAGAAAATAATTAGCCGTTTTCCCTGCAATGTCTAAAAAAGCTGGATCTTTTGTATAGGCATAACTAAGAGAAAAACCATAGATTGACCATGCTTGCCCTCGGGACCAGCAAGATGTGTCAGAATAGCCTTGGCGCGTCTTCCCATATTTTGGCTTTCCTGTTTCAATATCCATATAAAATGTATGGTAAGTCGATGCATCAGGACGGACAATATATTGGGCTGTACTTTTAGCATGCTGATAAGCAGCCTCAGCGTATTTTCTATCACCAGATTCTTCGCTCGCCCAATACAGCAATGGCAGATTCATTAGGCAGTCAATAATCATACATCCGCTTGTCTTTGGGTCTGAAAGACTACCCCATGCTTGTATGATCCCTGCTTTTTGAAGATATCTTCCCAGTAATCGATTAGCTGCTTTAATCGCAGTTCGACGGGCTTCTGTGTTTTTTGTTAGCTTGGTTGCAGCTACACAGGAAAGCGTATAGAGAAATCCAATATCATGAGTCTCCATGGAAATATTTTTTTCCAGCCTGGACTGGAAACTTTTAAGCTGGATTTCGGCTGCATCTCGATATTTTTTATCAGATGTTAACTCATATGCGAGCCATAACATTCCTGTCCAAAAAGAAGCTGTCCATCCCTCATTTTTAACTGCGCCATAAAAGCCATTCTTACTGGCCGGAGCAGGAAACAGGTCTCGATAGATCAATAGGTTCTTGTCAATCTGCTTTAAAGTAAATTGAATGGTTTTTTTCACTTTTTCCCGAAAAAGCGAGGAAGGTAAGAACCTTTCTGTGGAGTGTATGCCTTCATCAACAATTTCGTGCAAGATACTTTTTCCTCCTATGCAGTTTAAATATAATGGCTGCATTACATAAAATTATACTGGTATTTTAATAACAATCTTTCGAACTTGACAGGGCAGGTTCATGCAGACACGCGGCTTGTGAGCTTCTTTGGGTGATACTATTACAAGATCTTCTGGATAAAGGTTCAGAATGTCTTTATAAGCTGGTTCTTGAAAAAAAACAACGTCTTTTTCTGAATCATACGATGTGGAAGGGATTAGCTTATTACGAGAAGCAATTTCAAAATTTTCTTCTCCGCTTATGATATACTGAATATCGAAGTAACGATTATGTGCTTCAAATGGAATGGACTTTGATGGTATAGTACAGTAACTTTGTACGTTTGCTATGATTCCATTTGCTAAAGGTATGGTACCGAGCTTTAACTTCTTAAAACGCATTTTGCGCAAAAATTGGTAGGCAATTAAAAATTTCTGTTCCAAATAGTGATTATATTTCACATCGCGGAATGATATAAGATACACCTAATTTTGTCTTCCCTTTCTATATAGGAATCCGATATTTTTTATCTACCATATATTATTCTCGTACTTTTTTTATAAAGACTGTTTTAAGTTCAGCTTTTTCTGCATCAGTTAGTGGAGTAAATGGTGCCCGGCAATTGCCACAATCAAATCCCCAATTGCGCAAAAATTCTTTTGCAACTCGCATTGCACCATATTTAGAAACATAGTCAATCACATCGTTGATTTCATGTTGGACATTCTGTGCTTCCTTAATTTTTCCTTGCAACACAAATTGGCGAAGTTTCCTAAATTTATGCGGCATAAAATTATAGGTACTGCCAATTCCGCCATCTGCTCCGGCAATTAAGCCATATAGCAGTACTTCATCGTGACCATTGAAAACAGTCAGCCTAGGATGTGCTTTTTTAAAGCGTTCCAATGCATACAAATCAAGTGATGTGTGCTTAATACCAACTATATTTGGATTTTTTGCTAATTCATCCACATCCTTTATAGACAGTGCAAATCCTGTAAGTGAAGGGAAATTATAGACTATAGTTGGCATCTGTGTCCGATCTGCTAGGGCATAATAATAATTTATTATTTCTTTTTCTGAAAATTTATAATAAAACGGCGTTACAGAGGAAATAGCATCTGCCCCAGCTGCCTTCGCATGTTTCCCTAACTCAACGGAAAGATCGGTTCCAATGTTTCCGACATGGGCAATAACAGAAACACGACCACGATTTTTTGCTATGACAGTTTCAAGAATCTTTTTGCGTTCTTCCATAGTAAGAAGAAATGCTTCTCCTGTGCTTCCGCAGACATAGAATCCATCAATTCCCTTTTGAATCAAAAATTCAACTACATTTTGAATCTGCTCATAATTAACTTCTCCATTTTCATGAAACGGTGTAATCAAAGCTGCATATAATCCTCCAAGGTTTTTCAAAATTCAGACTTCCTTTCAAATTGTATTTAATTCATAAAGTATGGATTTTATATGATTTTGTTTTAGCATTAACCTTTTACAGCACCTGCTGTTAGACCTTCAATTAAATATCTCTGAACACATCCAAACAGAATAATTACTGGAATTGTTACTATCACACCGCAAGCCATAATTCCTCCCCAGTTGATCTGGCCAATTCCACCCATTAGCTCAGCAATTCCCAGCTGGACAGTTTTCGCTTTTTCTGATGTAGTAAGAATCAATGCATACTGGTAATCATTCCATGCCAGTATAAAGGAGTAGATGCCAACTGCCACTAGTCCGCCTTTTACAAGGGGAAGAATAATCTGGAAAAACGTGCGTAATTTACCGCAACCATCGATTGTTGCAGCTTCTTCCATTTCTTTTGGAATACCCTTGAAAAAACCTGACATCAGCCATACAGCAACTGGTATTGTGGAAGTTAGGTAAATTAAAACAAGACCTGTTTTGGTATTTAAAATTCCCATTCTAGCTGCCATCTTATACCACGGTACCATTATGACAGGCCCCTGAAACATTTGAGCGATCATGATAAAGATCACAAATGTTTGAAGCCCAGGGAAATGCAGTCTTCCTACAGCATAGCCTCCGGTTGCAGCAAAGAAAAGAGTAATTATCGCCGTAAAAACTGCTACTGTGATCGAGTTATTCATCAAGGGACCGATATTCGGACCTGGGCTACCAGAAAAAGCATAGATAAAATTTGTAAATGTGATTTTTTTAGGAATGAAAGTTTGATGAATTGCAAAAATTTCCTGCGACGTTTTTAGTGAAGAACTTACCAGCCAAAAAAACGGAAAGACAATGAAAAACATTGTGACGGCAAGGCCGATATACAGCAGGAAAGTTGCACTTATTGATCGTCTTTTCATAATGTATGCCTAAACCTCCGACAAGTTTTTCTTATAAACTTTCAGATAGATGAGAATAAAAATGAGCATGAACAGCATGGAGATAACGGAAACAGCGGAGCCCCCACCCATGTCATACATAATGAAGGACTTGCTATAGATATATGTTGGGAATGTACTCGTTTCGTAGCCTGGACCACCACCGGTTAAAACCCAAATTACTTCAAATTTAGTCCAGGTCTGTACAATACTAGTCAAAGCAGTTACAAAAATTACTGGTTTAAGAAGCGGTATAGTGATATATTTGAAACGCTGCCATGAATTACAACCGTCTACATAACCAGCTTCGTACAAATCTTTTGGAATACCTTGCAAACCTGACAAAAACATCAGTGTGGCATAAGGGAGGCCCTTCCAAGTAGAAGCGAGCAGTAATGCTGGCCATACTGTATTTTTATTGCCTAACCAAACGATTCCAGTACCTAAAATCTGGTTAAGAAATCCATGATCACCATCATAAATCCACTGCCAAATAAGACCCATAATCACAACTGGAGTGACCCAAGGAATCATCATTAGACCACGCCAGAATCCCCGTGCAGCCATTTTTTGATTCAGTAAGATCGAAACCGGAACAGCAATCAGGTATTGTAGAACAGTAGAACCGATTACCCAAAGTAGACTGTTTCCTAATAACATGGGGAAATTTGAATCTTTAAAGAGAGCAATATAGTTTTTTATGCCCACAAAATTGCCGCTATCTGGTCTGAGAAAAGAAAGATTCGTAAAACTGAGCCAAATTGAATTGAAAATTGGATAAATCTGAAAGATGATAAGGTAAAGCAAAGTTGGTAGAATCATTAAGTATGCAAAATAATTCTTTCTGAATTTCTGAAACAATTCTTTTCACCTTCTTATGATTAATTGAAAAAACGGGGGCGAAAACTTTCGTGTTGCCTCCGTCCTTTTCAGCTTCACCTATCTTTTTACTTTAAAGATTCTTTCACTTCGTTGATTCCAGTCTTAATTAGCTCATACGCTTGTTCTGGAGTAATTTCCTTATTTGTGAGCTTAACAATTGCACTCTGCAAAACTTTTGCCATTGCCGGTTGCCCAATAATAGAAGGCTGACGAACGCCGTATTTTTTTGCAGCGTCTTGAAATTCTTTAACCATCTTTATATGCTTTTGGCCTACATCGTCTCCATATGCTTTTTTAGCACTTTCCAGCAGTTTATCATCTGGTAGATAGGTTACCGCCGGGGCGTTAATAGACCCTGCCAATTTACTAAGCACAGATGAGTCCATCGCGGCTTCAATAAATTTCCATGCAGCTTCTTTATTTTCCGAACCTGCAAGAATCGAATAGCCAACTGCACCTACCATAATAGTCTGTTTGCTGGCAGAAGGACCCTGTGGGAACGGGACAACTTGTGTCCGATCCATTGATTTTGTCCCATGAGCTACAACATTTGCAGTAAAATAAGAACCTGTGTGCATCATTCCTATTTTACCCTCTTCCCAGGCTTTAAATAGTTCTGGATACTGCCATGTGCTTTGGGATTTCGGCATTGTTGGCGCAAGGTCACTAATTAGCTTCAATGTTTCAAGATATTTAGGCTTAGTTTTATCCGATACATCATCTGGCGTAAATCCATCAGAAAGGGCAAGCATTTCTAAATCTCGAAATGTAAACCGTCCGTCTCCACCATTCGCCATGGCGTATCCATTGGCTCCTGTTGATGCAATTTTTTTTGTCGCAGCTGTGATATCACTCCAAGATTTCAAACTATCTGGTTTGATACCAGCTTTATTAAGTACTTCTGTGTTTACAACATGAGAGTATGGAATCATCAGTAATGGAATAGCATAGGTTTTCCCATCAGAAATCATATTATCTAGCGCAGCGGGCACAAATTGATCTTTCTTGATCTTCCCACCCATATAAGAGTCGAGTGGTTCTAGCGCTTTCATGGCAACCGGATTAGTTATATCCTGAATCTGCATTACGTCTGGATAGTCATGAGACTGAACCATGACAGTCATCTTTTTTTCCAGGTCTGTCCATGATAAAAATATGTATTCAACATTAATATCTGGCTGGGTTTCATGTAGTTTATTAACCACTGTTGCTGCCCAGTTTTTTTCGACATCTGTTGTACCTGGATAAAGGATACGGAGATTTGCTTTAAGCTTCTGATTGCCAGAACCATTAGAAGTTGCAGAACCTGAAGATGGGGCTACAGAGGACTGACTTTCGCCAGAACTGCTACAACCAACTAACACAGTAGAAATCAGCAAGGCTAACACGAGAAACATTGAAAAAATCTTTTTCCTCTTTTTCATTTCTATACCTCCCAATTATTTGTTATCTATATCTACCAGGTCAAATTATTATATAATTGCCTGATAAATATCTATTAAGATCCTTTTCCCAGACAGCTATCACGGATTCGTAGTTCTGGCTGAAAAATATAAATGTTGTCAGTGGGTATATCAGAATGAAATATTAACTGGTAGAGAACCTCCGCTGCCTTTTTACCAACTTCATAGTTTTTATAGGAAACCGATGTAAGCTTAACCGGAGATATTTTACAAATAGGTGTATCATCATATCCAATAATTCCGATATCCTTGCTAATTTGCATCCCCAACTCTTCAGCAGCCTGTATTGCACCAAGTGCAACATGATCATTGAAACAGACCAAACCGTCAATTTGCCTATCTTTTATCAATAGCTTTTTAGTTTCCATGTAAGCTTGATTTTTCGTAGGAACACTATCTAAAATCACAGAAAGGCTTCTTACAATTGGCATATGGTGTGTGGAAAGAGCAGCGAGATATCCTTGATAGCGATCGATACTTACTTTATAGCGAATAGTTGACAGATAAGCAATTCTTGAATATCCTTTTTGAATTAAATGGTTTGTTGCAAGAAATCCTCCAAAGAAATCATTGGAAGTGATGATTGGACATTTAACATCATAAAAACCACGATTACAAAAAACGAGCGGAATATGATTTTTTATTAGATATTGATAAATTTCCATGTCATTAACTTTGCAGATAGCAGGTATGATTATAAATCCTCTTATTTTTGAATTTAACAGCCTATGTACATAAACATATTGTTTCTCATAATTGTTATCAGTGTTACATAACACAACGTTTATGTTCAATTTCTGGGTTACATCTTCAATCCCCTTCAAAATTCCCGGGTAAGTGTCTGCCATAATATTGGGTAGCAGGACACCTATGTTTATCAGGTGCTGTTTATATGATGTATTCCTTTTATCAGTATCTGCAACATAAGTACCGCTTCCACCAATAGAATATAGGAAACCTTCTTTTATCAATTCATTGATAGCTCTATCAATGGTCGTACGTGTTGCCAAATATTTCTGACACATTATCGGACGTGACATGATTTTATCGTGTGGTTGCAATGCGGCAATGTACTTTAGGATTTGTTCCTTGATTTCAAGATACCTCAAAGACATGCCTCGTGAACTCCTTAAAGTGTTAATAGATAGGAATGTTAGCGATTATGCTTATTTTTTTATCTGTTAACACTAAAGTTATAACTAAACGGGCTAATTGTCAACAGCTTTTGCATAAAACGGGCAGATTTTTATAAAAAACGGGCAGCTTTAAAGGCTTTATTGACAATTTTTTTGTTTAGAGATATTCTATGAATATTTAAGAGGTGGGAAAGCAGGGAGAAAATTGCTGAAATATCAAAAAATCAAAGCTGATCTTGTCAGTTTTATACATCGTTCGCAAGCTGGAGAATCTCTCCCGCCCCGAATCAAAATGATGGAAATGTTTCATGCTACCAGAACGACCATTGACAAAGCCGTCAATGAATTAATCAAGGAGGGACTATTGTATTCTGTTCGAGGAAGCGGTACCTATATTGCAAAAAAAATTTCACCTTCCAAAGTAACGGCGTGGGCAATGATTTTGCCTGATATCCTACATGATACATACCCAGGTATTTTACGAGGGGTTGAGGATATTGCAAGCAGAAATGCTATCAATGTGATTATTTGCAATACGGAAAATAGCACTGATAAAGAAAGTGCCTATATTAACAATTTAATTCAAAGCGATGTAAAAGGTGTTATCACTATTCCAGCTATGATTGGAAACAGTGATTTTGCAGCATTCAACAGGCTACAACAAAATCGGATTCCCCTCGTTTTTTGCAACCGGTTTTTAAATAACGTCAATGCACCTTTTGTTGGATCAAATAGTTTTTACGGTGGTCTAATTGCTACTGAGCATTTAATTTCTCAGGGCTATAAACATATTGCTTATATTTCTTTAGCGATTTACAGCACCTCTTTTGACCGTTATCAAGGTTATTTATCTGCACTATGCCGAGCAGGAATTCCATTTCAAAAGGAATATGTAATTTTTGAAAAATCATTTGATGAAAACAAGGTTGGATATCAAGCAACTTTGGCCCTGCTTAAAAATCATCCTGAAATCGATGCTATTTTCGCTTTCAACGATGCAGTTGCAGTGAATTGTTACCAAGCCATTGTGGATTCTGGATTAAAGCCCGGCAAAGATATTGGTCTAATTGGGTATGACAATACTAAAATTTGCGAAATCCCTTCGGTACATTTGTCATCTATTAAGTTTAAGAATTATGAAATTGGGGAAAAGGCTGCGGAAATACTTCTTAACTTTTCTATAAATGAGCAACAGACTTATGATCATATTGTTTTAATGCCAGAACTGGTTGTTCGAGAAAGTTCTAAGCATATTTAATATTGAAAATTAGGCATCTATTGGCTTTCAATACTTTTCCATATATTTATCTTTTACTGATTTGTTAACCCTAAAACATGTCTGGAAATTTTTCTAATAGGACATCAGTATTAGTTGAACTTTCATTAAATCCATATCGAAGGGTAAGAAGTCTGACTTACGAAAATATTTAATAGGAAAACATTTACTTATCCTCTGCTTTACAGAGCAAATGCTCATAGAAATTTAGCATATCCTCATCATACTCAATGACATGTTCTGCCAACCGAGCTATGGCGGCACCTACCGACGCGAATCGAGACAAAAATCTCAATAGCTGTAATAATTACAATGGCGTGCATAGATTCGTCTCTGACGGCTTCTAAGCGCATTAGGCTTATTTATATATTTCCCCCCTATCCTTAAATTAAAACGCGCCTGAAGGCTTTCCTGACGATTCTACAGGCATTGTGAGTATCTTTTTACGATGA
>DAIPML010000150.1:0-8485 GCA_036768735.1 Clostridiales bacterium
AAAGCAGCTTCCAGCCAAGCTCCAGGGTTTCTATAATTGTTCTTTCGGTTTCAAAACCCTGAGATACGTATTCTGCTTCAAAATTATCCGCAAATTTGGCATAAAGCTTATCAGTGTCGGTCAATGCCGCATCACCTAAAATAACCGCCAGCTCTTTAGCTTCCTTGCCTCGGGCATAGGCAGCAAATAGCTGGTTCATTGTATTTGCGTGATCCTCACGGGTTTTTCCTTTTCCAATACCCTTGTCTTTTAATCTTGAGAGTGACGGAAGTACGTCAATTGGTGGGGTTATGCCCTTTTTATGAAGCTCACGGCTTAAAATTATTTGGCCTTCCGTAATATAACCTGTAAGGTCAGGTATCGGGTGGGTTTTATCATCCTCAGGCATTGACAGAATTGGAATTAAGGTGATACTGCCCTCAAGACCTCTTTTCCTGCCTGCACGTTCATACAGAGTTGCCAGGTCAGTGTATAAGTATCCGGGGTATCCGCGGCGTCCTGGTACTTCCTTACGGGCTGCAGAGACTTCACGCAGTGCATCGGCGTAATTTGTTATGTCGGTTAAAATAACCAAAACATGCATATCCTTCTCAAAGGCAAGGTATTCAGCCGCCGATAATGCCATACGAGGAGTTGATATACGCTCAACAGCAGGGTCATTGGCAAGGTTCATAAACAGAACCGCTCTTTCAATGGCTCCTGTTCTTTTAAAATCACTTATAAAGAAGTCCGCTTCTTCAAAGGTTATTCCGATAGCAGCAAAAACAACCGCAAACTTGCTATCTGTCCCCAGTACCTTTGCTTGCCGTGCAATCTGAGCTGCCAATTGGGCATGGGGTAATCCCGAACCGGAAAATATGGGAAGCTTTTGTCCTCTAACCAGCGTATTCAGCCCGTCAATTGCGGAAACACCTGTCTGTATAAACTCAGAAGGATAATCCCGTGCTGCAGGGTTCATGGGGATTCCGTTAATATCAAGTCTTTCGTCAGGTATAATCTCCGGCCCGCCGTCAATCGGTTTACCAAGACCGTCAAACACCCTGCCCAACATGTCCATTGAAACAGCAAGCTCCATTCCTCGACCAAAAAAGCGTACCTTACTATTGGAAAGGTTTATACCAACAGCGCTTTCAAACAACTGAACTACAGCATTTGAGCCGTCTATTTCCAAAACTTTGCATCGGCGAATTTCGCCGTTTTGAAGCTCAATTTCTCCAAGCTCATTATATGTTACTCCCTCAACGTCCTGCACCAGCATCAAAGGTCCGGCAACTTCGGCTATGGAACGATATTCCTTCAACATGCTTATTCACTCTCCTTTGCAACCAGTGCATCCATTTCATCTGACAATGCCTGCTCTATCTTCTGGAACTCCGAATCAATCTTATCTTCGGGTATATATTTCGCACGACCTATTTTTTCCCTTACAGGCATATCAAACAGCTCTTTAAGCTCCACATCCTTCTTTACTGCATCCTGCGCCTTATAAAAATATGATAGAATCAGCTTCAGCATTTTGAACTGCTTTTGCATTGTAGCGTAAGTATCCACATCATGGAATGCATCCTGATGAAGATAGTCTTCACGGATTGAACGAGCTGCTTCAAGCGTTACCCTGTCCTTTGGTGACAAGGCATCTACACCAACAAGTCTTACAATTTCCTCAAGCTCGGATTCCTCTTGAAGGATCTTCATCATCTCAGATCTGTATTTTTCAAAATCACGGGATATATTCTTTGTGTACCAGTCCTGCATACGGTCTCCATAAAGCGAATAGCTTATGAGCCAGTTAATAGCCGGGAAATGTCTGCGATAAGCCAGGTTTGAATCAAGACCCCAGAACACTTTTACAATTCTAAGTGTTGCCTGGGTAACAGGTTCAGAAATATCCCCACCTGGAGGTGAAACCGCACCAATTGCAGAAAGAGCACCTACACGTCCTTCAGTTCCTATAGCTACTACTTTTCCGGCACGTTCATAAAATTGAGCCAATCTTGATGAAAGATATGCCGGGTAGCCTTCTTCACCGGGCATTTCCTCAAGTCGTCCTGACATTTCACGAAGAGCCTCCGCCCAACGTGAAGTTGAATCAGCCATTAACGCTACCGAATAACCCATATCGCGGAAGTATTCGGCTATCGTTATTCCGGTATATATTGATGCTTCACGAGCAGCAACAGGCATGTCTGATGTATTGGCAATTAAAACAGTTCTCTTCATTAATGATTCGCCGGTTTTTGGATCCTTAAGCTCCGGGAATTCCATCAAAACGTCAGTCATTTCATTACCGCGCTCACCGCATCCTATATATACAACCAAATCGGCGTCCGCCCATTTGGCCAGCTGATGCTGTACAACGGTTTTACCGCTTCCAAAAGGTCCCGGAATTGCTGCAACACCGCCCTTTGCTATTGGAAACAATGTGTCAATAATCCTTTGACCTGTTATCATTGGCTCATCGGGTGAAAGCTTTTCTTTATATGGGCGCTCCTTACGAACAGGCCACCTTTGCATCATTGTTAGATTTACATTACCGCTTTCTGTTTTAATTACGGCTACAGTTTCTTCTATCGTAAACTCGCCCTCAAGAATCTTCTGAACCGTGCCTTCTGTTCCGAACGGAACCATGATACGGTGCTCAAATATATTGTTTTCCTGAACTGTACCGATTATATCACCGGCAACAACCTTATCTCCTTTAGAGGCCACAGGCTTAAATGTCCATTTCTTGTCGCGGCTGAGGGCTGGAATGTTAATGCCACGGGTAATGTTATTTCCGGTTTGCGCCCTCATGGTTTCCAAAGGGCGTTGTATGCCGTCAAATATATTCTCCAACAAACCCGGACCTAGCTCAACACTAAGAGGAACCCCGGTAGACACAACAGGTCCGCCCGGTCCCAACCCTGAGGTTTCTTCGTATACTTGTATGGACGCCCGTTCTCCATGGATTTCCAAAATTTCACCTATAAGCTGATGCTCGCTAACACGAACAACATCAAACATATTGGAATCTCTCATTCCTTCAGCTATAACCAAAGGGCCGGATACTTTGACTATTCTTCCTTGGCTCAAACCATATCCCTCGCTTTCAGTACTTCGGTATATACAAAATGATAAAACTATTTATTTATCGAATTACTATCATACAATCTATAAATCTATCTATCAATCTATCTATCTGTATATCTATCTATCAAGCAAACAAAATTTATATCAAAATGTTTATTCTTCTAGGAAAAGAATATCTGCACCTACAGCCTTTTCAACAGATTTTTTAATTCCTTGCATGCCGATGCCCAAACTTCCCTGAATTCCCGGTATAGGAATAACTGCCGGAAAGCGCTTTTCCCGGTATTGGTTAATTTCATTTTTTATGCCGACTGCGGTTTGCTCTGTTATATAGATTACTGCGTAATTGTCTTTAGCAAGCTCATTTAGAACTTCTCCCGCTTGCTCTCTGCTTTCCACGGGAAAAACAGAAAACCCAAGTGCACTAAAGCCCAATACCGCATCCTTTTCTCCGATTACTCCAATTTTATACATAGCTTAAACGCAACCTTTCCCGGATTAAATCCGCAGGCAGGTTATTTATTTTTCCTGTCATAATAATCCGGACATTCCTGATTTCTGTTTCCTTAGCGAAAAGATAGGCAATAAAAGGTTCAACCCCTATTGTAATCCACTTCGCTTGTTGTAAAAACTCCATAAAATAATCGTCCAAGAGCTTTTCAAGTGCGGATACATTTCTTTTTTCCTTGTACACCTCAAAAGCTTTTTTTACAATATCCTTGTATCTGGTTTCGCGTAATGCCTCTATAATAACTTCAAAAGGTTTTTCAATGTTCTCAATATATAAGCTTACAGGTATTTCCCCACCTTCGAGCAAAAGCTTTTTAAGAAAATCTTCGGTTTTGTTAATTGCCCGCGCCCTGACATACATTTTTATATTTGTAATATCGATTGTTATCTTCGCAATACTATGAAGAAAATCATTGTCTGTATTTAAAAGGTCGGATGTGAACTGCTTGAATGATGCTTTATCAAGCAGAAGGTCAATAGCTTGGGGATCATGCATCCTTGAAAACACGTCATAAATATTAAGTATAGCCTCATGCATTATGGGAGTTAACTCTTCGTAATCTCTCTCTCGGATAATTCTGACTATCTCATCCTTGTCAAACGTGCCTGTATCAATAAGAATTGAGGGTGGCTCAATATTTTGAAACTCAGCTTTTAAAAGAACCTTTATGTTAAAGTAATCATAACGGCGTTGAAATGCTTTAATCACTTCAATTTGCGGTGCAATTTCATACATCAGCGAAAATGTTTTCTTCATTTCTTCGGAAAGAAGCACCTCAAAGGAATGAAAGTCACTCGCAGAATCACCACCAAAACCGTAATCCACTTCGGTCAGGGCTTTATATGCCTCCTCGGGGGAAGCAGCACCAAGCATCCTGTCAAAGCGGTTGCTGTCCAGTAGCTTTATTTCCCTTGCCCGAATACGGGAAGCAGAATATGCATAATCATCCTGGTTCACTTTTAACATCGTTATCCCTCATCATTTTTTCATTCAGATGTTTTTCTGAATATTTCACAAATATAACTGTTTAAAACTTTCTTACAACAATTCTATCTTACTCAGTTCTACCTTAGAGCAGTTTTATCCTATAAGTGTGTTAGCTTTGTTTGTCACTTTCCATTCGTTATGGCTTCTATGATTCACCTTAGCAGATACTACACATTCTACATTCTCTTAAACATAAAATGAGAATCACCATTTCTAACTCATTGCATAATAATTTAAATTTTATATTTCCCTAAGCAATCAAATTTTCCTATACTTATGCAAAAAGAACCTTAACAACATCGCCTTCACACGCAGGTCGAATCATTTCAAATATAATTTCAAGGGTGCTGTTTATTTCAACATCACCGCTTTTTAGCTTAAAACCACCTGCAGCCTGTATTGTTTCTTTTGACAAGGTCAGCTTGCCGTTAATGCCTGATTTCTCTAAACGCATATTAATATTGCTTATAAATTTTTTATCAATGCGCTTTAAATCCCTTTCCGACAACATTATTTCACCGCTCCCTTTTGTAGCAGCGGTAACAACCATATCCTCAAGAAATTTTTGATATTCGCTATCAGGCATGGAAACAACCTTTTCCATAGCTTTTTTAAAAGCAGCTTCAACCATATCCTGCCTTGTTTTGAGAACTTCCTTTCGCCCGTCTAACCCAGCGTTGGATATAATTCGACGATATGCCTCTATCCCTTCGGTTTCCGCCTTCTTAAGCAGGATATCCTTCTTCCAAGCAGCATCAGCTAAAGCCTTATCCATTATTTCCTTGGCTTCTTGCCTTGCCTGTTCTTCCGTTACAACGGCTTTTGCTTTGGCATCTTCCAATATTTTGGATTTAATTCTCTCGGTTCCTGTCATTGGAATGCTCCTTTAATTTACCTGTTAAACAGTAAAATATATTTGGCCATTTTTAGGTGTGGTCTTATGACCTTATGACCTTTTAATCTTCTATTATTTATTAACCATCAATATAGAAACAATTAGTGATAATACAGCAAATGTTTCAACCATAAGTGCAAGAGTAATGGCACTTCCCAGTGCTTCGGGGCGTTTTGAAATCATTTGAATACCTGATGCTGCAACCTTCCCTTGCCAGATTGCTGAGATGTATCCAACAAGACCAACCGGCAGACCTGCTGCGAGAAGATATAAGCCCTGTTGAACTGTCATAGCAGGATCCACCTTGCCAATAATTAAAAAAGCAACGACAAACCCGTAGATAGCCTGTGTGCTGGGTAGAGCCTGCAACACCATTACTGATCCGAACTTACTCGGATCCTCAGTCAACACGCCTGTGCCAACCTGACCAGCCAGACCAACACCCTTTGAAGACCCAAAACCGGCTACCAGAAAAGCAATAACAGCACCAACAAACGCCAATAATTGTCCGTTAATAAAATCCATTATTTTCAACCTCCATCATAGATGCACCCGTGCGGCAGAACTCCTGCTCATGCAGCGTTCTGTATTGTGGCATCGGGTTTTACTGTAATATATTTTGTATTGGCTTTCAAAGGTTTGAAGGCTACGCCCCCACCCTCAAAAAACTTACCGAAGAACTCCAAGTATTGGAGCCTGCATGAGTGCACATAGGCACCCAATGCATTAATAGCAAAATTGATAGAATGGCCAACAAGCAGGATTAAAGCTGCGGCAATAGGCTTAAGAACAGCAGGCAGGTCAAACATAACTGCCATCTGGTTTATAATTGATGCAATTATCCCTGTTGCTAAGCCAAGAGCCAAAAGCCTTGAATAGGATAATACGTCACTTAACAGCCCAACCAGATCATACACGCTTAAAAGACCACCAAAAAATTTGCCAAAAACATTTTTCTTTGCTCTGCCCTGCGTGAAAACCAGCAGGATTCCACCAAGAGCGAGCATAACCTTGCCTATGTTAGATAATGTAGCCACCTTATCAGGGTTAACTTCCGGAGCAAATGGAAGTAATACCAGTATTGCCCCTATAAAAAAGATAAGCCAAAAACCTACATCAAATAATGCGTCAATATATTTACCCTTGCGTATTAAGTTAGCCGCTTTCATACCAAAACCTGCGAGTATGTGAATAACTCCGAAAAGGAATGACCAGCTAAGCATTAGCTCCGGTTGTGCAACTATGTCAAACCATAGCGCATATGGCACGAGAGCACTAATGCCAAACCAACCACCAAACATAGCACCCCAAAATATTGTGGAGATACCGCAAAAGAATAAAAGCTTCATAAATTTGCGTGAACTGCCCTCTAGCTTAAATCTCCATAGTATAAGCCCGGTAGCTAGGGTAAGGATAATGCCGTATCCGCCGTCACCCAGCATAAGACCAAAAAATATTATAAAAAAAGGTGTCATCACAGTGTTTGGATCAATTTCATGGCTGCTTGGCAGGCTATACATGCGGGAAACAGGCTCACCGGCTTCCGTAAAACCTTTGTTTTCAAGAAGAACGGGAAATTCTTCATCTTCTTCAGGTTCGGTTATTGTAACACTAACTAAAAATTTCTTTTCAAGCTTCTCTCGAATATCCACTGCCAGAGCCTCTGGAACCCAACCGGTCATAAAAATGATCCGCTTTGTTTCCAAAATAATCCCGTTAGCCTCAATACGGCTTTTTTCCATACTTAAAGCATCATATAAAATTTCAAGGGATTTTCTTTCAGTTGACATTTCTTTAATATCTTCAACTATTTCTTCTCTTTCATTAAACACAAGAGCCAGTTGTTTATCGAACTGCTTGATATTTTCCATAACAGTTCCAGATAAGCCTGAAAATACAACCCTATTAAAACCTTTTGCTTTAAGAACTGAAAGACATTCCTGCTCGTTATCGTTATGGGTGAGCACGCTTATATAATGTTGATCGTTGTCGGAGTTTATTATATCAATAGTAAAGAAAGGTGTTTTTTCAGTAATCTCCACTATAAGATCGTCGATCTCAACCTTGGAGGGAATAGTTCCAATTTGGAAAATAGTCTTTTGTGTTCCGTTTTCTTCAAGAGGAGCTGTGAATTCTGCCCATGGAAGCAAGGACATGATTACATTATTGAGCTTGTTTTCTTCCGCCTTTAGCCAAACCAACCTATCTTCGGCTTCTTTTATTCTTTCAGTTGCTTCCCAGACTTTTTCCTGGTTTTCTAAAACATTCTCAAACTCAGAGAATGTAACCTCACGACGACTCGAAAACATACTCTTTTTTTCAGAGCTGTATTTGTTTAGACTTTTTAATGCTGTGTTAATTTCAGCAAGCTTAGAATCAATAACGGATATCTCATCCTGTATAACAGGATTTTTTGCAAGCTCTTTATAATCGTCTTCATCAATAGGACTAATTTCAACAACACCAAAATCCATAAGACTTTTTATTAAAGCTTTGCGCTGATTTTCTAGACCTAAAAGGGTTATCCTGTTCATTTTAACGATCATTGCTTCACAACCCTTTCAAAAATTATATCAACTGCGGCATTTAGATTTTTTTCCGCATTTTTCTTAATTTTTTTACATTGCACTTCAGTTTCCGCTTGCATTTCCTTTGTTTTTAAATGGGCTTTTTCTTCTTCCGCTTTTATTGCATTTTTTGCATCAAGCTCTGCTTGCTCATCTGCTTTCTGAGCAGCATCAGCTGCATCTTTCCTTGCGGAAGCAACAATATCCTTGGCATTTTGCAGGGCTTGTGCTTCTATTTGGTCTGCCAAATTTTCAACAGATGCAATTTCCTTTAATAAAGCAATTGCCATGTATACAACCCCATTTCATCATATTGTTAGGCGGAAGCTGCGAATATGACCGCTGCATATTTTATGAACTGTTAGCGGGCAGCAAGCCTCATTTAAAAATTCACTCAGCGTATATTATACCACAAATTTGATTATTAACAATACTTTTATGATTACACTCTACGCA
>DAIPML010000151.1:0-4211 GCA_036768735.1 Clostridiales bacterium
AGGTCATACAGGTAAATTATGGACATCATAAAGACTGAAAATAGTTACATTGATTTAATAATATTGGTTGATTTTAATAAACCTTTATGATATAATTATTAGTGTAAGGGATAGATTACAAGCGACTTTGAAAGGGGAGATTGTTAATGATTGAACAGGCTATTAAAAAAATTAACGAAGAGATGAAAAATAACCAAAATGGAGCCGTAAAACGTATCGGAGAATTCCTGATTAGTCAGGTAAACCAAAATTCAAATGCAGCGGAAAAAATTCTTGATGCGGATAAAACAATTTTAAAAAGCTTGGAGCACATGCAAGTAATTGCAAAAAAGCAGGTGCCTAAAGACTTTAAAGGCAAAAGTTATGGGATAACAATAACTGATGAAGAAGGGTTTGAAATCGTGCTTAAATATTTTGGTATTAAGCAAGCGAAGCTAAATGTGATGAATGATATTTTTGAAACACTGGATGAACTTACAAAATAATTTTAAGGAAGGAAACAATAAAAATGAAACATAAACTTCTTGAAAAAATTAGTCCACATAAGGCACCCACAGGTGATTTGCCAGTAGAGTACATAATAACCACTTCACATGAAGTAGTTGAGGGCAGTAAAATCTTATTTGTATCCTTTTGGAGTGATGCAAACAGAATAAAGGCAAAATATAAGCTTTTTATTGATAGTTCGAAAGAACAATACTCGACTCAAATACTGCTTGATGATGGTGGGTATAAATGGAGTGGTGCATGTTTGTATAACATCATCGATTACGGATGGAGACATATCGTTACCGGATGTGATATGTCCGAGGATATAATAAGAATTGAAGATTATCTCGATTGTGGCACTATTGCAAATGGTGAAGAAATCTATAAGGCACTTAGAAATTATCAACAAAACATTATGGATAAGAAATTGAAAACCAGGCACAAGCATATAACGGATAAAATTGATGCTGTAATGGACAAGGTTCCTGCTCTGCCAGACAATTTTGAACAGTGGGTTTATAACGTACCATTCGACCATAGCAGGTATATTTATTATAAGCGTAACGGTAAAAACATCACTTGCTTTTGTACAGAGTGCAAAGAAGAATTTATCCAGAGGGAAGATAATTTTACTAATAAATTTATTGATATGATGGGGCTAACATCTCCGCATAAAATTATACGTTATGTGAACGAACAAAGTCGGCCGGGTTTCAAGGCAAAACTTGTATTGTCTGATTGGTGCGATTATATTAGTCAGTGTAAGAAGCTAAAATTTGATCTTAATAATACTTTTGTTATTTTTCCAGAAAAGCTACAGGATAAGCATGAAGAATGCTCTCTTATGATAAGCTCAAAGGGATTTGCTAAATACGCAGTAAGGGTAGTTAAGGCTTACAAAAAATTAAATATTGCCTTTGGTTATGCTGACAAAAATTATTTAGTCAGGCCGGTGGATAGCGTTGATGAAATTGTTAAGGAAGGACACAGACAAAGGCATTGTGTGGCTAGTGCTCACTACGTAGAAGGTATTGCATGCGGAGATAAAGCTATAATGGTTATAAGGAATGTTGATAAACCGAATGAGCCGTTTTACACGATGGAGATTAACTTACGCACGCTGTCAGTAATACAGTGCAGAGGATTTAGAAATTGCGATATGACAGCGGAAGTCCGCAAGTTTGTTGATAAGTGGAAGACAAAGAAGCTCGTTGACAATGGCAAAAGACATACTGCCAAAAGTGCATAGTTGCAAGTGGTGAATTAAATAAGATATAATGAATAGGTGCTAGATTCTAGCACCTGAAGGAGGGTTCGCGTGGGATTTTATGATGATGTTTTCGAGTGGGAAGATATTTCGCTTTTAGATAGGGCGTATGCTATAGCTAACGATGCCCATGACGGGCAGCTACGTGATGAAGGTACTCCATATATAACTCACATTGATGGAGTGCTTGATGTCCTTAGAAATGAGCTGGACGTTAAAAGTGATATGGTTTTAGCTGTTGCCGCTATGCATGATGTGATAGAAGACTCTGACAAATATGCCTTTTCTGACCTTGTGAAATATTTTGGTGAAGATATGGCTAAAGACGTGCAACTACTGACAAAAACGAATGGCCAGAGTGTGCAGGATTATCTGAAATCTATAGATAAGAGTAATAGTGCTGCTTGGCTTATGCTTGTGAAGCTTGCAGATCGGCTTAACAATGTACGCTCTTTAATGCATAGCGTGGATCCTGAGAAGAAGTCTCGAAAATGCAAAGAAACCCGTTTGTACTATATGGATTACGCTAAGAAGTATAGCCAATACCTTTATAATGAGCTTGATAAAGCCATAAATAATGTGGTAAAGGATATTTGAAATGTGTATCGAAACGGAGCTTATAATCAAGATTAATAACATCAAATCTTCTAACGTTCTGAATAAATTTATTCACGAGCTCAATAATCACCAGTATATGCCTGGTGCAAATTATTCGGGCAGAGTAAAGGATTATAAATCTGCATTAACAAAGTTTAAAGAAAAAGGATATAGCGATGTAAAGCAGATGACGGATCTTGCTGGGGTTATGGGCATCACGCAAACAGTTGACCAGGTATATAAATTGGCTGAATATATTAGAAATAATTATGAAGTAATGGGCATTGAAGATGATTATATTAAAAATCCGAAGCTTGGCTACCAAAGCTATCATATAAACATAAAGTACCAGGATATGCTTATCGAAATTCAGCTTAAAACACAAGATATGTATCGTGCTCAAAGGTTTGTACATGGAAGAATTTATAAAAACAATATGATACCATCCGATATTAAGCCTGATATTATGAAGCCTCTGTTTCCGATGATTATTGCGGCTCCGGAAGATACTTTAAATCGCAACGTACATAAACTTGAAGCCGCTATTAAAAACTTTGAATCGATTAAAAAAGGTGACATAACAAAATACATCGAAAATAATTTAGATAAGATAAGAGCTATATTCATTGAAGATTTGAATAAGGTGCTGGCCGATCATATAGAAGCTGCAAAAGAGATAAAATCAAAGATTAATCTTATAGATAATAATTCGCAGAGGCTCAAAGAGGCTGGTTATTGGTTAGGAGACTACGAAAACAATATCAAAAAGCTTCAAGTTCTTAATCGACCATTCAATAGATTGATTCGAAAATTTAATGGGCATGTGCGTAAGGAATATGAAAAATTAAACAATGACCTGCAGCAGGGTAAAAGATTTTTGAAAGAATATCAAGTGGCCGACAGACATGATTTCGAAAAACAAGTGATGATACAAAAAAGTGAGCCTAAAGAAATGCTTACATCTGATTTAAATAACGTTTCCTCTGTAATTGATAACATCTTAGAATCAATTCGCGAAATATCAAAATCCCATAATGACAGATCTTTTAAAAAACAAATGGACATTGACAGGTAAATACGTTCCTGGTATTCCTAGAAGGTCAAATCTAACATTCCCCCATTTGCCGCTATCGCTATCATTAGGCATGCGTACTAAGATTGCTTCTGTAATTGGAAAAAATAAAAAGCAAAAAGCCGCATATCCTAGCCATTATTTACCGCACAAGGGGCGAGCATAAGTAGATTGCATATCGGGCATGCGCTTTTTATCCCTCTCTTATCCCTTGCGCTAAGCATTTCTTACGGGGGATGGCTCTTCGGAACTTGCTTTTTTCTTTTTTTCTCTTTTTTCCTTTTTTCCAGAAGCAACATGGGGAGGCGGGAAGGGCTATGAAGGAAAAGGACAACACATACAGGAGCGATGCACAATGACAAGAGTTAATGTTTACAGGCTAACAATGGTGAAGGAATCGGCAAAGAATTACGACCTTGAAAAGAAGATTACACGCCCGGAGGAAGCCGCAAAAGCAATCAACGAAATATTCGACCTGCAGAACATGGCAAGTGAAGTATTCGCAATTATATGCCTTAATACAAAAGGGAAAATAGCAGGCGCACACATAATTAGTCAAGGCAGTCTTAACAGCACAGTAGTACACCCTAGAGAAGTATTTAAAGCCGCAGTGCTTAACAATGCCGCCTCCGTTTTATTGTTCCACAATCACCCATCCGGCGATGCTACACCATCTAGCGAAGATATAGAAACAACTAAAAGGCTAATAAGTGCAGGCGTAATATTAGGAATTATAGTTAATGACCATGTAATTATAGGGGATGGTAACTATGTGAGCCTAAGAGG
>DAIPML010000151.1:4221-8475 GCA_036768735.1 Clostridiales bacterium
AATCTAATAAAAGGGCAGGTGAATTCCTGCCCTCCATATACTTGATTTGAAGGAACTGTAACAAGTTTCTCAAAATAAAGAACAAAGTAGAAAGGGGATTAAAAACATGGTTAATACTTATTTTGGAAGGTTGTGCTTTGATGTAGAGGTCAAAGAGGTAGGCGAGGAGAAGAAAAAGGTGATGAATAACCGGCTTGCAATGCGTGTCAGTAAAAATCAAACAACATTTATTGACCTGGTTGCATGGGAAGGCACGGCAGAGCTAATCGCCAAGTACTACAAAAAAGGGT
This sequence comes from Clostridiales bacterium, assembly GCA_036768735.1. Taxonomy (GTDB): domain Bacteria; phylum Bacillota; class Clostridia; order DSM-8532; family DSM-8532; genus JAAYGP01. The sequence continues at coordinate 4,512 of DAIPML010000151.1, forward strand.
ATGAAATACTGTTGCAAGGTACTTTGATTAACAAAAAGGTACTTGTTGGCGAAAAGGAGATTGAGGGCGTAGCAATATCAGTTAATGAAATTATATTCACGTCCGGAAACCCAAAAGAAAATGAGGAATAATTCGATTCTGTAATACTGAGAAATCGGGAGCAAATCAAAGCTGCATATTTATACAATATGCAGCTTTTTTGCCGCATATTGTGATACATAAAGATATGATAAATTCTTTTAAATGCTGATTTTGAAGTTTGATATTTTTGCACTTTTATGCGTGTTTCAATGAGATATATGCAAAATTAAACTTTCGTGTAATTAGAATCTGAATAAATATTTTTTACCACTTTTTATATTATCTTGTTGACATCATGATAACATCATGATATAATAAATATAGGTGGTACGGAATGGCTCTCCATTCAGAGGGAAAAGCGAGCGGATTTAAAATAATCCGTTTGCTACGCCCCCTGAAAGGAGGTGAGAGGAATGCTTCTCGATTTACTAAAGCTGATTCGCGAGTTCTTAGGGGTTATAGTATCAGCGGTAACGCTGTACATAAACTTGAAGAAAGCGAAAATGCCGAAGAAAAAGAGAAATGACCTCGGCACAGGTCATTCTCAGTAAACCACCTGGAGAGCCGGAAGGCTCTCCGTAATTTGTTAATTATATTATACCACAATATTGAGATATATACAACAAAATCGCTTATTTAAAAAAATATAGGTAATAAGGGGTGATTGAATTGGCAAACGGAAGACTTAAAAAGGTTGTAATATTGAACGAGTCCGACCAAAAAACGAGAATCAAGCGGGAATTCTTCTTGTCGAAACGGGTCTTCAACCAGATTGTTGACGAGATTGAAAACAGTGACGGTATTACAAGTTTTAGCGCATGGGTATTTGACGCTTGTAGGAAAAAGCTCTCTGACGTAAAAGCTGAAGGGAAAAAAGAAGTTAATGAGAGGTAGGGATATTTTATGCTATTTAAGGATGCTGAACATGAGCGGTTCAAAAACAGGGAAAAACGATGTGTACTATAAAGCCCTGTTTTATGTTTTGGGATTAACGGCGGAGACGCAAAATAATATAAACACGTTATATGATTATGATGATAACTGTATTAAGCATTCTGGCCTACATATGGGCTGGCAAACCAATACATCAAAAAAAGTTACACGGCTTGCTTTTAACCTTTTTAATGGTACTGTACACGACAGCGAAGAAGATTTCGAAAGTAATAAGGTGTCAAGTAGATATGCTGTAGATAAGATTTTTTGCTGTGGTTTGGCTCCTTTCTTTTGGGAGGCTATAAAAATCCGATATCCAGATTATATGTCATATAATGACATAATGTGTTGAACTATTTAAAATAAATGATATAATGTTGATGTGTAATATAATATAATGCTGGAATAAAAAGGTCGCCATGACCTGTTAGTGTTGACGCACTAACAGGCTCATGCAGGTAGATGGACTGCCTACACGCACAGCATAAGCTGCCACGGCAACTATGGATTATTATACAATAGCCTGATATTACTTTCAATCGGGAGAATGTGGTGGAGCTGGTGTAGGAATGAAAAATATCCTGCTTCAGCTCCTTTTGTATTCCGCAACAAGGGAGAATCGACATGAAACTTAAAACAACCACAGATACGAAGGCACCGGACATTGTTTTTGTTGACCAAGAACATTGTGAGCGTGTGGCTGAATTGTCCTACTTAATTGCAAGGTTACTAAGTTTGGACAAGGATAAATGTAATGATATACTCCTGGCTGGAAAATATCACGATGTAGGGAAAGCCTATTTAGCGAAATCGATTTTAGACAAACCGGGCAGACTAACGGACTTAGAGATGGAACACGTAAAATTTCATTCTTTGTACAGTGCAGCGGTAGCGATTGAAAAAGGGTTTAATTCCAGCGTGATACGGTATATTTACCATCATCACGAAAACTTTAATGGCAGCGGTTACCCGACAGGCCTACGGGATAGGGATATACCTATCGGCGCCAGGATAATCAGGATTGCTGATTTTTATGATGCACTCACAAGCGATAGGGTATATCGCCCCAAATATCAAAGCGGTGAGGCTATAGATATACTTAAACGTAACAAGCACTTACTTGATCCTGATATTCTTTGTGCTTTTATATCTTATGCAGAGAAACGAATTTTAAGCTGTATAAAAAATAATTAAGGTGCTAGATTCTAGCACCTAAGTCCAGCGGTTAAATGTCAAGAGCTAAATTGGAAATGATCTTTGAAAATTTCATAGGATATTGCCTAAAAACCATTAAAAATGAGTACAACAAACTAAACCTGCTCCTTTTTACTGGAAACAAGTTTTTGAGCACCTTGGGAGGTAGAAACCTACCTTACCCTTGGCGGTGAATATAGTCGTTGGTCACGCAGCAGTGCGTAAACCAATCTGACAAATTTCCTGGCAGTTAGTGCGAGTGCGCGTTTGTGAGGGCTTTTTGGTGCTTCGTGATACTTTAGCTCATAGAAGCGTTCTAGCTCGGGATCGTGCCTTCTCACGAGGTTTGTTGCTTCAATAAGATAATATCTCAGGTAGCGATTGCCGGAGTTAATTAGATGTGTGTTATCGGCATCAAAGTTACCTGACTGGTATCGTGACCATGAAAGTCCTGCATATTTGGCCAAAGAGGCTTGGTCTTTAAAACGGTTGATACTGCCGATTTCCGAAAGGATACCAGCAGAATAAACGGGACCAACACCTTTTATGGATGTCAGAGTGTTTGGTATAGCTTCCATGAGCGTGGAGATGGATTGATCAAGCGTCTTAAGTTGTTGTAAGTAGCTCTGAATGCTAATTACTGAAACAGCCAACACCTGATTTACTGAATCTTCCACAGTCTTTGGAAGGCGGTAAGAGCTTCTTGCAGCTTTTTGAATTTCAGCTGCCAGGGCTTCTGGATCCGCAAACTTACCTTTCCCTGTTGTATTAATGAATGTGGCTAATTCATCTAATGGCATATGAACAATCTCGTCAAGAGAAAATTCACTGCCTGCTAGTTCTGTTGCGGTTGCGCCAAGGTTATTTGAAAAGAGTTTTTCCTGGCACATTCCGGAGAACTTTAAAAACAGGTTGGTAAGATATCGATTCTTTTCTCTGACAATATTTTGAGCAACGAAGTAACGAGCTCTTGTGAGCCTCTGTAAAGCTTTATGTTGTTCATCAAAATATACTTCACGAAGATTGATACGCCCAAAGCGCAGACAATCTGCGATGACCCAAGCATCAACATCATCAGTCTTAGGAAGGTCACTATAAGCCTTTTTAAAGTTATGTACCTGCTTGGGGTTGAGTAAAAATACTTTAGTGCTGTACGGCTTAAGGGATGGCTCTTGCTTCAGAAAGAAGATAAGACCATCGCCGTATACGGATGTGGCTTCCAGACCAAAGGATACATTAGATGAATTTGATTTTTCAATTGCCTCAATAACACGTTCTACGATTCTGGCTGAGCCATGAGAATTGTTTTCCACAGTCAGCTTGGACAGACGATTACCTTGTTGATCAAGAATACAGACTTTGTTTGATTTAGTACTAACATCAATACCAACAAAAATACTATCAGACATAGGATTTTCCTCCTTTCATCAAAGGTATTTGAAGGTTGTTGAATTACCAAAGCCCTGTCTCCTTGAGCGTCGACACCCTCGCAATCAGAATCACTTTCTCAAGCATTCGGCACGAATCCTGCCTGCCAACAGGTAATGACTTGAGAACAAACAACCAGCGGTTAGAAGATAAACTCAAGGTCAGGGGAACAGACTTCTTAAGAAGCAGCCCGAAGGCTCAACTAGGAGGTGAAAGAACTATTCCTCAATAACCTTCTAAGATTATTGTGCAACAGGGCTAAGGCAATATCAATATGAAATTTAGCGGCCAAGAATGGCAGCTTGTCCACCAGCTGGCAGAGTGGACG
>DAIPML010000152.1:0-8466 GCA_036768735.1 Clostridiales bacterium
GCATCGCAAGTTTGGATGATCTTAAGCGGTGTAGCAACAGAAAAAGAAGCACAAAAAGCGTTGAAGAATCTTTCAGTCGCCCAGAACGTATGTCAACCCGGCACCCCCTATCTTTACCACTATTATATCCAGTCGCTCATCAATAGCGGTCTCCCTGCCGAAGCCAAGAAAGCCCTTACAGATTATTGGGGAGGCATGATAAAAAAAGGCGCGGACACATTCTGGGAAGCCTATGACCCCACGAATGATTTTCTCTCCCCCTACAATTTTTATCCCATCAACAGCTACTGTCACGCCTGGAGTTGCACACCCACTTATTTCATCAGAAAATATCCGGAGATTTTCCAATGATAATGATTTAAACGGGAAATAATAATCTTTACATTTTAATAATTTTGATTGTTTATTTGTTTAACAAAAGAAAAAGCATTAATTTCAAGAATATTAATATAGGTTTTGCCTATAATACAGAGTTTGGAGATTTACAAATTGATTTTCAAAAAGGGATAAACAATAACAAAGAAGGATTTCTTTTGCAAAAAAGAATTAACGGAGAGATCAATTCACCGGATATCCAAATCATTAAAGGTTGGCACGATAATGCTCACAATCTTTTCGTTCACTTTTTAAACGATTGACAGAAGGTAATTTATGAATCATTTAAGTAAAACATAATGATAACATTACAATTTTTTGATAAACAAAAAACAACGAGCTTGGCTCAATTAGAATTTAATAAAGAGCAATCTCATGTATCATCAGTAATTCAAAACAAACCAATTGAATTCATTCATGATGATAACTTAAGTTTCAAATTTGTCAACCCAATATTTATGGTTGGAACAACTGTTTTACTAATACCCAACCTTACAATGCAAAAAATTGAGATAGATGAATACGATATTTTCGTAAAAGCGCCGATTAAAAAATCATTCAAAATTAAGGCAAAAGTAAAAAGTATAACTAAACTAAAGCCTAAATTTTTCATTTATCCTGACGAATTGGGAGATTTATAGTTGAAGTGTAGTTCAAAAAAATAACAAATTTCAGTTCAAAAGATCAACAACATCATAAACAGAAAAGATGAAACAAATTTTTGTAAGTTTTATTCTTTTGACTAACTTCGTAAGAAGTTTATTAAACAGAGTTAATTATGAGTAAGCTGTCGTTAAATGTAAAAGATTTTAAAGCAATTGCTAAAGCAAATATACAATTAGACGGTATTACAGTCTTATCCGGTATAAATAGTTCGGGCAAAAGTACTCTATCCAAATTATTATACTATATAGTAAAACTAACACTTGAATTTGAAAATACACAAATTAACAATTTATCAAATGAGTGGGAACGGGTAATATTTTCATTGACACGACTTTCAGATGATTTTCAGATAGAGAGCGAAGGTGATATATATAGATTATGGAATGCAAAATCAAAATCTTTAGATATTGAATCACTACACCGGTTATTTTGTTCATTATTAAGCGAAATAGAACAATCTTTTTTAAAAAGAGAACAAGTAAAATCATTTACAGATAAAGAAATTACCCGCATAATCAATGCTTTAACAATTCGAATACGACAAGGAAGTAAAAATATAAAACCGTTTAATAACGTAACGGATTTATTTAATAATATCCGAACCTTGTCAGATGATCGATTAAAAGAGACACATATTCGCATAAAATCAAGACCTTTATTGCTATTCCAAAGTGAGTTGTCACAATACTTTAAGTCATATAACGTACCTGTAGAATTCTTTGAGGACGATACTTCTATACTAGATAATAAATCAAAGCGCTTAAATAATATTTTTTCCCTTGAGCATATCTTTTATAGTGATACACCAATGGCAATATCAAACTATACATATAATCGTAGATTTTCAGATAGTACAGATTTACATTGGGAATTTCTTCGAATCAAGGAAACTTTTTCCTATTATTGGAGAGTAAGAATTTGGGATAATGATGATAAGTCGACTCGATGGAGTGAACCCGCCCGGTTTTCAATCGGACTACTCAGCGAAGCCTCCTGGATTGCCAAGTGGGTGACCTATCCCGATCCCCTACAACATGCACTTCCCTATTTCAGAAAATCCTTCAGCACCGACAGCAAAAAGACACCGTTGAAAGCGCTGGTCTATTTCTGTGGTTTGGGAGCCGGTGAATTATATCTGAACGGTCGCCAAGTCGATTCAACCCGTTTTCTCGATCCCGCTCAGACCAATTACGAGCAGTATGCCCTCTACAGTACTTTTGATGTCACCCCTCTTTTACAAGAAGGCGATAATATGTTAGGCGTGATGCTTGGAGACGGTTGGTTTTCACAAGACGATGCCTGGGGAGGCGCCCCTTTTTCGTACGGAGACCCCATGTTCAGGCTCCAGTTGACAATCACCTATGATGACGGAAGTCGCCAATCCCTAGGAAGTGACGAATCATGGGAATGGCGCGAAGGACCCGTTCGAAAATCCAATATCTATTTGGGAGAAAACTATGATGCCAACTTTGAGGCAGAAGACTGGAATATGGTCGCCGCTCCCCCCACCGGTTGGGAAAAAGCCCTATTAGCCACTCAGAATATCCCGCCCCGATTGTCCCCCCAAATGATCCCACCAATCAGGAAGAAAGAAGTCCTTTCCCCCGAAAAATTATGGCAAGACTCTTTGGGCAACTGGATCTTTGATTTTGGCGTGAATGTCGCCGGGATACCCCTGTTACAAGTCGTACAGCCCAAAGGCACTAAAATAACCATTCGTTACGCTGAGTCGACAGATCAGCAAGGAGCGTTGGATTTCAGATCAACCGGCTGGATTCATCATGGCGCTATTTTTAAAGACGAATACATCTGCAAAGGAAGAGGACAGGAAGTCTGGTCCCCCCGATTCACCTATCACGGCTACCGTTATGCCGAGTTGTCCGGTCTCACAGAAAAGCCCAATTTAGAAACATTGAAACTGATTGTCGTCCATTCCGATGTATCCCAAAGCGGCACTTTTGAATGTTCCGACGCACAAATCAACCAGTTGCATGCGATGGCCCTGAGAACAGTAAAGAGTAATCTTCACGGAATACCCACCGATTGTCCCATCAGAGAAAAGTGCGGTTGGTTAGGCGATGTACATGCATACGTCAAGATGGCCAACATGAATTTTCAGATGGAAAATTTCTGGGAGAAGTACCTTGGAGATATCCATTCAGGCGCCTCAAAGGAAGAAAAGAACACCCTTTTTCATGAAAGGTACAACAACACCTTCTATTTCACCGACAAACCCGCCGGTATCCCCTATATGATTGCCCCCGGCAAGCGACTTTGCGGAGTAGCCTCTCCCGATTGGGGAACCGTAGTCGTACAATTGCCCTGGTGGATTTATGTCTATTACGGCAATCGTCAGATTCTTGAAGACTATTATCCCCAGATGAAACAATGGACCATGTATGTCAACACACTTGCCAAGAATAAAGAGCGCAAAAAACCATATAATCAAGAGACCACATCCACCATTTATCAAGGATTAGGCGATTGGTGTCCCCCATTGTACGAATCAGCAGACCCCACCCCTGTTGAATTCACCTCCACCGCCTTTCATTATCTCGACACAAAGATTATGGAGCAAGTCGCCCATCTCCTTGGCAAGGAAAATGATGAAACCTATTTCGCCTTACAAAAAGCAGAAATAGCCCAGGAGATGATCGCCACCCAATACGATTCCGTCAACAAGACATTCGGAACCCAGACCGCAGACGCCATGGCACTCGATTTGGGACTCGTACCCCCTGGAGATGAAAAAGCAGTGAGTGCATCGATTGTACGGAATATGCAAGAGAAAAGTGAAGGGTTCATGCGATGCGGAATATTCGGCATAAGCAGGATAGGAAGTATGCTTGCCCGTAACGGCAATGCCGAGGCAGCATGGAATATGTTCACAAAAAAAGGAGAAAACAGTTTCGAATGGATGTGGAAATCCGCAAATGCCACGACCCTTTGGGAGACGTTGCCCGTCAACCCCCTCACTCAAAAAAGCGTCGCCAGTTCCTCCTACAATCATCCCATGCAAGCCGGTTTTGACATCACGTTTTTTGAAGATATCGCAGGCATCAGGCCCGATTCCACCGGTTTTGGATTTAAGGTCATTCGTTTTCAGCCCCTCTTTTGTGATTTTCTCCCATGGGCCAAAGCAAGTATCGAGACCCCCTATGGAACAGTCTCCAGCAGTTGGAAAAAAGAAGACACCAAGTTTGAATGGAATATTGTTATTCCTCCCAACACCACAGGATGGGTCGCACCACCTTTCCAAGAAGAATTCACTGTGAACGGAGAAAAAATGGAACATTTTAATTTTTTGCAGATTGAAAAATCCAACGGACAAACCTATTATAAATTCCCCTCAGGTAATTTTAAGATTATCTGTCACAATATTAAATAAACAACTATGAACACCAATTACTTTGCCCTACCCGTAATCCTCCTGATGATTGCATTTGAAAGTCTCACAGCACAGACCGACTATTACGAAACCCACAGAGAACAGTGGTTGCAAAAAGCAGCGACAAACCTCCCTGCGCTGGTCGCCACTCAAAACAGCCCCCTCTCAGTAGTCCAGATAGTCCAGAACGAACAAGCATTTCAAGGATGGGAAGCAGTCGACACAGGCTCCGTCGCCACTTTCCATGCAACGACATTGAATAAGACCCAACCTACCATTCTTGATTTTGGCACCCATCAGACCGGTTATTTCTCCTTTGTCATCAAGCCTACTGAAGTCACCCCCGACTCCCCGTTACGATTAAAATTCACATTCGGTGAAGTACCCTCAGAAATGGCCGTCCCTTTCGACCCCTATACAGGCGGGTTGAGCAGAGCCTGGCTTCAGGATGAAGTCGTTACCGTAATGACCTTACCCGACACCATTTTCATCCCCCGTCGTCTCTCCTTCAGATATGTAAAGATTGAAGTCGTTGCCTCCCCCCACTACGATTTTTATATTTCCGATATGAAATGTAACGCCGTGACATCAGCAGCCACTGTGCCCCCACCTTTGAATGCATCAGCAGACGAGATGATCAGAAAAATAGACCAGGTAGCTTTGCACACCCTGAAAGAATGCATGCAAACTGTTTATGAAGACGGTCCAAAAAGAGATCAGCGGTTATGGATTGGCGATCTGTACCTGCAATCCATGAGTAATAACTACTCTTTCGGTCAGTATGATCTCACCCGAAGATGTCTTTATCTCCTGGCAGGATTGAGTCATACCAACGGATATCTCCATCCCTGTATTTACGAGAGACCAAAGCCACACGGAGACAAAAGACTTTTTCTTCTGGAATACGCCCTTCTTTATAACGCCACGTTGAAAGACTATCTTGAAGCCACCAACGACAAACAAACCGCATTAGATCTATGGCCCGTTGCTAAAAAGCAGTTAGACATCATCCGTCAGTACCTAAGTGAAGAAGGCATGATGGATTTTGCCAGAGCCAATAAAGAATGGTGGATTTTTATTGATTGGCGCGCAGAGTTACACAAGGAAGTCCCCCTTCAAGGCGTATCCATCTTTGCATTACAAGAAACCGCGGCACTTGCTAAAATGATTGGCAAGGAAAGTGAAGTAAAAGAACTTCCCGCGATGATAAAGAAAATGAAAAAGGCCGCCCGCGATAATTTTTACGATAAGAAATCCGGCTTTTTTGTAGGCACGTTAAACAAGCAAGTCTCCTATGCATCGCAAGTTTGGATGATCTTAAGCGGCGTAGCGACAGAAAAAGAAGCACAAAAAGCGTTGAAGAATCTTTCCACCGCCGAGAACGTATGTCAACCCGGCACCCCCTATCTTTACCATTATTATATCCAGTCGCTCATCAATAGCGGTCTCCCTGCCGAAGCCAAGAAAGCCCTTACAGATTATTGGGGAGGCATGATAAAAAAAGGCGCGGACACATTCTGGGAAGCCTATGACCCCACGAATGATTTTCTCTCCCCCTACAATTTTTATCCCATCAACAGCTACTGTCACGCCTGGAGTTGCACACCCACTTATTTCATCAGAAAATATCCGGAGATTTTCCAATGATAATGATTTAAACGGGAAATAATAATCTTTACATTTTAATAATTTTGATTGTTTATTTGTTTAACAAAAGAAAAAGCATTAATTTCAAGAATATTAATATAGGTTTTGCCTATAATACAGAGTTTGGAGATTTACAAATTGATTTTCAAAAAGGGATAAACAATAACAAAGAAGGATTTCTTTTGCAAAAAAGAATTAACGGAGAGATCAATTCACCGGATATCCAAATCATTAAAGGTTGGCACGATAATGCTCACAATCTTTTCGTTCACTTTTTAAACGATTGACAGAAGGTAATTTATGAATCATTTAAGTAAAACATAATGATAACATTACAATTTTTTGATAAACAAAAAACAACGAGCTTGGCTCAATTAGAATTTAATAAAGAGCAATCTCATGTATCATCAGTAATTCAAAACAAACCAATTGAATTCATTCATGATGATAACTTAAGTTTCAAATTTGTCAACCCAATATTTATGGTTGGAACAACTGTTTTACTAATACCCAACCTTACAATGCAAAAAATTGAGATAGATGAATACGATATTTTCGTAAAAGCGCCGATTAAAAAATCATTCAAAATTAAGGCAAAAGTAAAAAGTATAACTAAACTAAAGCCTAAATTTTTCATTTATCCTGACGAATTGGGAGATTTATAGTTGAAGTGTAGTTCAAAAAAATAACAAATTTCAGTTCAAAAGATCAACAACATCATAAACAGAAAAGATGAAACAAATTTTTGTAAGTTTTATTCTTTTGACTAACTTCGTAAGAAGTTTATTAAACAGAGTTAATTATGAGTAAGCTGTCGTTAAATGTAAAAGATTTTAAAGCAATTGCTAAAGCAAATATACAATTAGACGGTATTACAGTCTTATCCGGTATAAATAGTTCGGGCAAAAGTACTCTATCCAAATTATTATACTATATAGTAAAACTAACACTTGAATTTGAAAATACACAAATTAACAATTTATCAAATGAGTGGGAACGGGTAATATTTTCATTGACACGACTTTCAGATGATTTTCAGATAGAGAGCGAAGGTGATATATATAGATTATGGAATGCAAAATCAAAATCTTTAGATATTGAATCACTACACCGGTTATTTTGTTCATTATTAAGCGAAATAGAACAATCTTTTTTAAAAAGAGAACAAGTAAAATCATTTACAGATAAAGAAATTACCCGCATAATCAATGCTTTAACAATTCGAATACGACAAGGAAGTAAAAATATAAAACCGTTTAATAACGTAACGGATTTATTTAATAATATCCGAACCTTGTCAGATGATCGATTAAAAGAGACACATATTCGCATAAAATCAAGACCTTTATTGCTATTCCAAAGTGAGTTGTCACAATACTTTAAGTCATATAACGTACCTGTAGAATTCTTTGAGGACGATACTTCTATACTAGATAATAAATCAAAGCGCTTAAATAATATTTTTTCCCTTGAGCATATCTTTTATAGTGATACACCAATGGCAATATCAAACTATACATATAATCGTAGATTTTCAGATAGTACAGATTTACATTGGGAATTTCTTCGAAATACTATCTTAAACTCACCTACAGTTTCGCTCAATAGTAAACAGAAAAAAGCAAATGAAGAGATTTCAAAAATAATTTCAGGAAAGGTTTCATTAAAAAAATCAGAATTTGATAGAGGTTTTAATTATACCCGCTCGACAGATAATTTAACTATCGATTTAGTTGATAGTGCTACCGGAATTAAATCATTTGCCTTATTACAAATATTATTAACTGAAGGTTTTTTAAATGAAAAGACTCTTTTAATTTTGGATGAACCTGAAGCACATCTACACCCTCAATGGATCGTGGAATATGCTCGAATTCTCATTCTTTTAAATAAAAAGTTAGGTGTAAGATTTATGATTGCAAGTCACAATCCTGATATGATAAGTGCATTACGTTACATATCAGAAAAAGAAGGGATCCTTGATCAGATGCATTTTTATCTTGCAGAAAAACAGGATAATACTGAACAGTTTATTTACCGCGACCTTAACAATGATATTGAACCAATATTCGCTTCATTTAATATCGCATTAGATAGAATCAATCAATATGGTGTATAGTTTTGAAGTCACAATTGAACATCCATTAGCAGAATATTTTACCTTAAATTTAAATCAATTGGTAAAGAGTGATGGAGGAAAAGGTGTTTTTCCTGCTGAATGCGTTGCAATTTCGATTGACAATGTTGAACGCTCAATTAGAAGAGCTGAGCAAATAAGTACAGTGGATATAGCAATTGGAGTAATAGCTCGAACAACCTATCCGCAATTGAGAAATAAACGTATGTTGATGTGCGAATTTCGCTTCAATTACAAGAATGCCGAAAATATA